>NZ_JBFAXI010000115.1:0-27236 GCF_040680735.1 Streptomyces sp. NPDC051987
GCTCCAGTACCGCCCCGACGTCCTCGACGGCTGCCTCACCGGCACCGGCCTCCGACGCCAACCAGCATGACGACATTACGCATTCAAGGTCAGTAACCGGGTGGTCGGTCACCAGTGGTCTGGGAGACCTGTCCTTCACTCCGGCAGGCACGAGCGAAATCGGCGGAGCAGTTCAAGTGCGGCAGGGCTCTCCGCGTCGAAGGTCTGGCCTTGTTGTTCGACAGGAAGATCCGGCCCCCAGACGCGGGCACCGTGACAGCGGAAGCAGAAGGCAATCTCGAAGAGCTGATCGGTGGAGTTGTACGCCCGGATACCCCAGCCTGGGAGGAAGCAGCGGTACAGCTCACTGCCTGGTAGGTCGGCGATCAGAGACAGGGCCTGCTGGGCTTGGTCGCCCTCCCAGATTGCGGCAGTGTCGCCCGCCAGGTCCTCCGAACTGAGGTGCCTGGCGGGATCGGTGATGCGGACGACCTCGATGAGTTCGGTCTTCCCATGGGTTAGCGGCAGCAGCATGCCTCCAGACTCTCCGATCACGACTTCACTGACCAGGCACGGCCAGAAGGCAAGAGCTTCGGAGCCTCAGGTGGGGAGCCGGCGGTAGCAGATGAGGGCTGCGGCGATACCGGCGAAGGCGAGGAAGTGCGCGGGCTTGCGTTCGTAGCGCCGGTGCAAGCGGCGGAATCCGCCCAGCCAGCTCACAGCCCGCTCGACGGTCCACCGGTGCCGTCCGGGTCGGGGCAATGCGCGGCACGATATGGCGAGCTCGGAGCCATTGCCGTAGGTGGTCGTAGTCGTAGCCCTTGTCCGCATGGAGCTTGGCGGGCCTACCCCGCCGGGGACCGCGGCGAGATCGGACCGGCGGAATCCCACGCACTAGGGGTTCAAGTCCCAGGCCGTCGTGGGTGTTTGCGACAGAGATCCCGATCGAGAGAGGCAGACCGGTCGATCGCGCACCGTGACCAGTCCAGATCGCCGCGCGAGCCCAACTCGTCCAGCGCCAGGCGGTGGAGCTTGGCCCACACCCGGGTCTGGCTTCACTTAGTGAAACGCCGGTACACCGTCGACCACGACGGACCGAAGCCCTCGGGCACCTGCCGCCAGGTGCACCCGGAGGTAGCCACGAACAAGATTGCGGCCAGCACCTCCCGGTCCCCGTAGCGGCGTCGTCCGCCGCCCTGCGGACGTGTCGGCGCCACCGGCACCACCCGCTGGAACAACTCCCACAGCCCGTCCGGGACAAGACGCTCCAAGATCGTCACGGCCGAAGGCTGCCGACCACGCCAAATGCAACGTGGTCTAAACCGCTCCGCACCCAACCGCGTCCCAGACTCACCGTGATCATTGCGGGACAACTCTTAGCGGATTCGGTTGGGTCGGGGAACTCCGCCGGGCGGCCGGCTGCGGGCCGGTGGGGGCTTGTCGCGCAGTTCCCCGCCCCGCTGTGGGGCGCCGCAGCCGCTACAGCTTCAGGTAGTTCTCCAGGGCCTCCACCACCATGCGGTGGTCCTGGAGCTGGGGCAGGCCGGAGACGGTCACCGTGCCGATCACGCCGACGTTCTCCACGGTGATCGGGAAGGAGCCGCCGTGGGCCGCGTACTGGTCCGGGTCCAGGCGGGAGGAGTCCTCGAAGGTCGTGCCCTTGGCGCGGAAGCGGGCGCCGACCAGGTAGGAGGCCGAGCCGTAGCGCTCGACCACGCGGCGCTTGCGGATGATCCACGCGTCGTTGTCGGGGGTCGAGCCGGGCAGGGCGGCGTGGAAGAGCTGCTGGCCCGCGCGGTGGATGTCGATGGCGACCGGGGCCTGGCGCTCCCGGGCCATCTCCACCAGAAGCGAGCCGAGGGCCCACGCGTCGTCGTTCGTGAACTGCCGGAACACCAGGCGGCGCTCCTGCCGCTCCAGCTCCTCCAGGGGCGGCGTGAGTTCGGGAGTGGTCTTGGGGGTGAGCTGCGGGTGGTGCATCAGAGGGTCACCGTCACCTTGTCTCGTGCCGAACGGCGGGCTGCTTCCAGTACGTCCAGGGCGGCGGCCGCCTCCAGCGCCGTCACCGGGTTGGGGCTCTCGCCCCGCAGGGCACGGGCCACGGCCGCGTAGTACGCGGGGTAGTCACCGGGGAGGGTGGGCACGGCCCGGCCGCCGCCGGTGACGGGCGACTCTCCCGCCCCGATACGGCCGTGGAGGGACGCGGGCTCGACGCCCCAGCCGGCACCCGGGCGCTCGCCCTCGCGCAGCGCCGCCTCCTGCGGGTCCAGGCCGTACTTGACGTAACCGGCCTTCGAGCCCAGCACCCGGAAACGCGGGCCGAGCTGGGCCGCCGTCGCCGAGACGTAGAGGTGGGAGCGGACGCCGTTCGCGTGCGTGAGCGCGATGAAGGTGTCGTCGTCGGTCTCGGCCCCGGTACGGCGGATCACCGACTCCGCGTACACCTCGGTGGCCGGGCCGAAGAGGACGAGGGCCTGGTCGACCACGTGGCTGCCGAGGTCGTAGAGGAGACCTCCGATCTCTTCCGGGTCGCCGGACTCGCGCCAGCCGCCCTTCGGCTGCGGACGCCAGCGTTCGAAGCGGGACTCGAAGCGCCAGGCGTCGCCCAGCGAACCGTCTTCGAGGAGGCCGCGCAGGGTCAGGAAGTCGTTGTCCCAGCGGCGGTTCTGGAAGACCGAGAGCAGCAGGCCCCGCTCCTCGGCGAGGGCGGCCAGCTCGCGCGCCTCGGCGGCGGTGCCGGCGACCGGCTTGTCGACCACGACCGGCAGACCGGCCTTGAGAGCGGTCGTCGCCAGCGGGACGTGCGTCCTGTTCGGGGAGGCGATGACGACGAGGTCGAGCTCGGCGCTCCGGTCGAACAGCTTGTCGGAGGTGGCGACCGTCCGCACGTCCGGGAACTCGGCCTTGGCCTGGGCCTGCCGCTCGGGGTTCGAGGTGACCACCGTGTCCAGGACGAGGCCCTCGGCCGCGGCGATCAGGGGCGCGTGGAAGACGGATCCGGCGAGGCCGTAGCCGATAAGGCCGACGCGGAGCGGAGTCGCAGCTGTCATGCGTCCTACTTTCGCAACGCTGTTGCCAAAGTGCAAGTGGCAGGGAGAATGGATGGCGTGAACAGGACGAGGAGCGGGCGGCCGGGCGCGGCCGGGGCGAATCTGCCGGCCATCCGCAGCCACAACACCGCGCTGGTGCTGGATCTGCTGCGCACGGCGGGGGAGGGCGGCATCAGCCGGCTCGAACTGGCCGAGCGCACCGGGCTCACCCCGCAGGCGGTCAGCAAGATCACCGCCCGGCTGCGCGAGGAGGGCCTCGCCGCGGAGGCCGGGCGGCGCGCCTCCACGGGCGGCAAGCCGGCCACCGTACTGCGGCTGGTGCCGGACGCCGGGCACGCGGTCGGGATCCAGCTAGACCGGGACGAGCTGCGTGCGGTCCTCGTCGACCTCGACGGCACGGTGGTGGCGGACCGGCAGGCGGAGGTGGACCTGGGGGCCGGGGCGGACGCCGTCCTCGGCGCGGTCGTGGAGCTGGCCGGGGAGTTGGTCGAGCGCGGCGGCGACTCGCTGCTCGGCGTCGGGGTCGGGGCACCCGGTCCGCTCGACCACAACGACGGCGTGCTGCACCGGGTCACCGGGTTCCCCGAGTGGGACGGCTTCCCGCTGCGCGACGCGCTCGCCGAGCGGCTCGGGGTGCCGGTCGTCGTCGACAAGGACAGCAACGCGGCCGCCCTCGGACTCGCCGTCGGCGGCGAGGGCGGCTCCTTCGCCTGCCTGCTCCTCGGTACGGGGCTGGGCGCCGGTCTGGTGATCGACGGCACCGTGCACCGGGGAGCGCGCACCGGAGCCGGGGAGTTCGGGCACCAGGTCCTCCAGCTCGACGGGCCGCCCTGCCACTGCGGCGACCGCGGCTGCATCGAGGCGCTGTGCCTGGCGGCGGTGGCCCGCGGCGACGTGGCCGAGGCGGCACGCGTCCTCGGCGTCGGCGCCGCGAACCTGGCCGGGCTGCTCGACATCGACCTGGTGCTGCTCGGCGGCCGGACGATCGCCGCCGCGCCGGAGCCGTTCGTCCAGGGGGTCGCCGCCGTCCTCGACGCCCACGCCCGGCGGGAGGGCAGCCTCCGCGCGGCCGTCCCCGTGCGCCTCGCCCCCGGCGGCGGCCAGGGGGTCGCGGAGGGCGCGGCCCAACTGCTGCTCGCACCACTGTTCGGACGCGCCGACGGCTGACACCGACAGGCCGACGGAACCGGCAGAGGCCGACGGGAAACGCTGAGGGGAGCGGGGTGAGGGGAGCGGGGTGAGGGGAGTGGGGTGAGGGGAGTGGGGTGAGGGGAGTGGGCCGACGGGCGTGGGCCGACGGGCGTGGGTGGCGGCAGAGGGCAGACGGGCGTGGGGTGACGGCAGAGAGGCGACGGGAAAGGTCCGTCGGGAATGGGGTGACGGCGGCGGAAGGGCTGGCGGCAGAGGGCTGTTCGGGCGGACTGGGGGCGCTCGCGCGGAGTGGCGGGCGCCCGGCATCGGTGGGGCGCGGCAGGATCACCTGACCATGCGATGGACCACGTACCTGTCCCCCTGCCTGGCCGCCGCAGCCGCCACCGCCGCCGTGCTCGCCCCCGCGCCGCGGGCGACGGCCGCCCCGGTCGCCGCCGGGGCGTCCTGCGCGGGCGCCGGTGAACAGGGCTTCCCGCTCACCACCCGCCTCCACGACGGCCCCACGTCCTACGACCCCGGCGGCGGCTACGGCATCTGGTACCTCGACCTCACCAACATCACCGCCCGCACCTGCGCCGACATCCATCCGGTCGTCGTCCTCGTCGACGACAAGAAGGTCCTCAAGCCCTCCCAGACCGAGCTGGAGTTCTACGACGGCCCGCACACCCGCCCGGTGCCGCTGACGAAGACCGACGAATCCGAGCTGGTCGGCGTGTTCGACGGGGCCGACTTCCCGGGGTTCACGGTGGCGGCCGGGGCGACCGTCTCGGTCAAGGTCCGGCTCGCCGTCACCTCCGACGCCGTACGGAACGGGGTCACGGCCAACGCGGCCGTCGTCCAGCGTCGGGGATCGGACGGCGCGTGGGTGGGGGAGTCGAACGACTACCGCTTCGGCATCGCCGGCGAGCCGCCGCCACGTCCCACGAACCCCGCCCCCGCCGTCCCGTCCGGCGACTCCTCGCAGGCCGCCCCGCAGACCCCTCGGGGGACCAGCCCCGAAAGCCCTGACGGTTCCGGTACCAGCAGCACGGGGGCCAGCCCCGAAGAAACCCCCGACGGCACCCCCACCGCCTCGCCCCCCGCCTCTGCCGGCGACAGCGCCCGGCCCGTCACCGACGAGGCCGGAGGGACCGGGGAGGAGGGCCGAGCAGCCGAGGAGCCCCGGGAAGACGGGGAAGGCTGGGAGGGCCGTGGAGGCTGGGAAGGCCACGGGGCCTTGGACGCCGAGGGTGCCTGGGAGGCCGGGGAGCGCGCCCGCGAACTCGCCCGCACGGGCACGGGCCTGGCCCACGGCCTGCTGGCGGCCTCCGCCACCCTCCTCGCCGTGGGCGCGAGCGCCTTCCTGCTCGCCCGCAGGCGGCGCTGACGGTGACCCGAGGGCGGTGACCGCGTCCGCGTGCGCGGTGGTGTGCACTGGGGGTCCGCGCGTTCTGGCCTGGGCGGTCCGAGCGTTCGGCGTGGGCGGTGGTGCGCCCCGGGCCGTCCGCGCGTTCGGCGCGCGCGGTGGCGTGCCACGGTGGTGGACACCGCTTGCGGGTGCGTGCGGGGCTGGGGTCGGTCGATGGTGTGTGCTGGCGCGGGCGCTGGCGCGGGCGCGGGCGCAGGGCGCAGGGCGCAGGGGGCGGTGCTGCGTGGGCAGCCGGGGCGGCGTCGGGGGAGCCGGAGTCGGCGGGTGGTCGGCCCGGTGTGCGTGGCTGGGTGGCCGGACGGCAGGTGAACGGGCCGTTCCCGGCTGATACCGGCTGTGTCTAGGCTGGGGGGCCGTCGGTACGCCGTGGTTCCGGCGCCAGCTCACGCATGACCCGCACGTACGCCATCCGCACGCCAGGAGACGCACCACATGGCAGAGCGCAAGCCCATCGAGTCGTGGCTCACCGACATGGACGGGGTTCTCATCCACGAGGGGGTCCCGATACCCGGAGCGGACGCCTTCCTGAAGAAGTTGCGGGAGTCCGGACGGCCCTTCCTGGTGCTCACCAACAACTCCATCTACACCGCCCGTGACCTGCACGCACGGCTGCGCCGGATGGGTCTGGACGTGCCGGTGGACAACATCTGGACGTCGGCGCTGGCCACCGCCCAGTTCCTGGACGACCAGCGGCCCGGCGGCAGCGCCTACGTCATCGGCGAGGCCGGTCTGACCACCGCGCTGCACGACATCGGGTACATCCTCACCGACCACGAGCCCGACTTCGTCATCCTCGGCGAGACCCGCACCTATTCCTTCGAGGCGCTCACCAAGGCCGTACGGCTGATCAACGACGGCGCCCGGTTCATCGCCACCAACCCCGACAACGTCGGCCCGTCCACCGAGGGCGACCTGCCCGCCACCGGCTCGGTGGCCGCCCTGATCACCGCCGCGACCGGCAAGAAGCCGTACTTCGTCGGCAAGCCCAACCCGCTGATGATGCGGGCCGGACTCAACGCGATCGGCGCCCATTCGGAGACCTCCGCGATGATCGGCGACCGGATGGACACCGACGTCCTCGCGGGCCTGGAGGCCGGGATGCGCACCTTCCTGGTGCTGTCCGGCGTCACTCAGCCGGACGACGTGGACCGCTACCCCTTCCGGCCCTCCGAGGTCGTCGACTCGATCGCGGACCTCGTCGACCGGATCTGAACCGCCGCCGACCGCGGCCGCCAAACCTGGCACCACCCGTACGGAGCAACAATGCGCCCCCCGAGGATGCGGGGGCGCACCGTGCGGGGGAGCCTCCAGATATCTGGAGGTTCACGATGGGCTCTCTCTCCCTCACACTCTGTACCGGAATCCTGGCCTGCGCCGCCGGGCTCGCCCCGACGGCCGCCCACGCGGCGGACGGCCAGGGCGTCACCGTGACCCCGGCCTCCCCGCCCGCCGGGTCCGTCGTGGCGCTGCGGGTCAGCGGCTGTTCCGGTACGACCGGCACCGCCGCCTCGACGGCCTTCGTCTCGGACGCCCGCCTCGGCGGCGCCGACGGCGCCCTGACCGGCCAGGCCCAGGTCCGCTCCACGATCGGCGCCGGCACCTACACCGTGCGGGTCACCTGCGCCGGTTCCGCCGCCACCGGCAGCGTCACCGTCGTGCCGCGGTCCGCGTCGCAGCTGGACCTGCCCGGTGTGGTGCCCGCCTCGCCGGTCGCGCCCGTGCACGCGGGCGGCGGGGGCACCGCCCCGCTCGCCTCGGTGGAGTCCCGCTCGGCCGGTCCCGACACCGCGCAGGCGGTGACCGGCCTGCTCCTCGCCGCTTTCGCCGCGGTCGCCGTCGGGCTGCTGAGCGCCCGCCGCCACGGTTCGCGCTGAGGGACGGGAGCACGATGTCCGACGACACCGAACGTCCTCCCGGCACCGGACGGCTGCTGACCGGGGTGGCCTGGGCGGTCCTGCTGCTCGGGCTGTGGCTGTGGGGCCGGGGGGTGACCGAGATACCCGACGGCCTGACGGGCCCCACCACCGGTGACGTGGCCGCCGTCGGCCGCCCGCCGTCCGAACCCGAACTCCCGCCCGCCGCGAAGCCGTTGACCTCGGCCGTGCCCGAGCGCGTCGACATACCGGAACTGGGCGTGCAGGCCCCCGTGGTCGCCCGCGGCCTCGACCGGGACGGCGGGGTCGACCCGCCGCCCTTCGACCAGCCCGGCGTGGTCGGCTGGTACGGCGCCGGGACCGGCCCCGGCGCGGCCGGCACCGCGGTCCTGGTCGGCCATGTCGACACCGAGACCCGGCCCGCCGTCTTCTACAAGATCAGCGCGATGCGCCCCGGCGAGACGATCCGCGTGGTCCGCGCCGACAACACGGTCGCCGAGTTCACCGTCGACGACGTCCGGGTGCTGCCCCGCGACCACTTCGACGCCCGGCAGGCCTACGGCACCCGGGAGTCGGGCCGCGCCGAGCTCCGCCTGATCACCTGCGGCGGCGCCTTCGACCGGACGACCCACAGCTACACGGCGAACGTGGTCGTCTCGGCCTACCTCACCGGCACCGGCACATAGCCGTACCGGCCCCACCTGTCGCCCGGTCGACGGCCCGCTCCCCTGAGACCGCCGACCGGGCCGGTCCTCGACCACGCGCGCTCGGGCCGCGGGAGTGACCCGGCGTCAGGCGCGGGAGGCTGGGCGGGCGCCCCGGCGACCGGGCCACCCGCAGGCGACTCTAGAGGCGCCGGCCGCCCGAGCCTAGCTTCCCGCCCGCCAACTCGCCCGCCGGCCAAGGCAGTCCGGGCTGTAACAGCTCACCGGCAGGAGGTGGGTCATCTCGTGGTGAGTGCGGTGGGTATGTCACGATTTGCGCGCGGCTTCACCGAGGCTGCCCAGAGGTCCGACCGCACCGCCCTCCTGGTCCTCTAGGGCATCTCGCACCGCGACTGCGGCCAGTACAGCCACAAGAGCGGAAAAAGCTGTTTACCGGTCATATGCGTTCATTAACGAGTGTGTAGGGATGATGTGGATAAGGCGTGTCAGTTGTTGACATAAAGGGGCGATAGGTAATAAAGGGCCGCAAAGGGCGCCGAAGTGGCATCGCGGGGCCGGTGGGATGTACGTCAGAAGGCCCCCCGCTGTGCGGAGGGCCTTCTGGGTGTCGGTGCGCCGCCAGGGACTCGAACCCCGGACCCGCTGATTAAGAGTCAGCTGCTCTAACCAACTGAGCTAGCGGCGCCTGCTGACATGGAGAACTCTACCCGACCGGGAAGCGTGCTCCCGACCATCGGCCACCGGGGCGACCTCCGTCCGCCCCCCGCCGTACATCATTCGGACCGTCAGCATGCGCACCTGGGCCACAGTTGGGAAACTGATCACTGTGCACAGTTCTGGACATATCCACTCGAAGTGTGAGGGGAATCGCATGCCGGCCCCGGTATTCGAGGAATTCGACCCCGCGAGCACCTGCGCATGCCCCGGATGCGTCCACTGGCGGCGGGTCGGCCCCTCCCCGCTGCCCGGCCGTTTCGGCGGGCACCCGGCGGCCCGGGGCGTCCTGGTCGTGGCCGCCGCCGCGTCCGCCGCCCTCGCCGCGAGCACCCCGACTGCCGCCGCCTACGGCGCCCCACCCGTCCCGCACCGGTCCGCCGTCCCCGTGGACCCCGCGCCGGAGACCCCGCAGGGCACCAAGTCCCCCCTGCACGGTCCGAACGGCGCCTCCGTCCAGGGCCCGGTCACCACGCCCCCCATCACCCGCACGCAGATCATCAACCGGGCCAAGACCTGGGTCGGCGCCCAGGTGCCGTACAGCATGTCCCTCTACTGGACCGACGGGTACCGGCAGGACTGCTCCGGCTACGTCTCCATGGCCTGGGGGCTGACCGGCAACGAGTGGACCGGGACCCTCGGCCAGTTCGCCACGAGGATCACCAAGGACGAGCTCCAGCCCGGCGACATCCTGCTCTTCCACAACCCGGACAACCCCGAGAAGGGCTCGCACGTCGTGATCTTCGGCGGCTGGACGGACTACACGCACACCTCCTACACGGCGTACGAGCAGACACCCCCGCGCGCCCGCCGCCAGACCACCCCCTACGCCTACTGGACCGACTCCGCCAAGTACCTCCCCTACCGCTACAACGGCCTGATCGCGGACCCCGGCACGCTCGGCGCCCCGGCCGGGCGGACGGCGGTGCCGTTCCCGGGCGCGGCCTACTTCGGGCCCGGCGCCGACAACAAGTACGTCACCCTCCTCGGGCAGCTGCTGGTCGCGCGGGGCGCCGGCAGTCACTACGCCAAGGGCCCGGGGCCGGTCTGGGGCCCGTCGGACCAGCGGGCCACCCAGGCCTTCCAGCGGGCCCAGGGCTGGACCGGCGCCGCCGCCGACGGCCTGCCGGGCCCGCGTACCTGGGAACTCCTCGCCACCGGCAAGGGCAGAAACGTCAAGCCTGCCGGCACGGCCCCGCCCGCCCCCGCCTCGCACGGGGTCCCGGGCTACCCCGGCAGGAACTACTTCCGGCCGGGCACCGCCAACGACCACATCACCGAGCTCGGCAGACAGCTGATCAAGAAGGGCTACGGCCGTTTCTACCCCGACGGCCCGCATCCCGCCTGGGGCGAGGCGGACCGCAGGGCCGTCGAGGCGTTCCAGCGGGCCCAGGGCTGGCGCGGCGGCGCGGCCGACGGCTACCCGGGGCCGGAGACCTGGCGCCGCCTGTTCCTGTGACGACGTCCACCCCCTGAGGGCCCTTGAGAAGCACCCGAGGGCCCTTTCAGGACCACCCGAGGACCTTTGTGGGACCACCCGAGGGCCTTTTTGGGACCACCCGAACCACCCGAGAACCACCTGAGGACCCCTGAGGACCACCTGAAGCATCTGGCGCGGAGGCTGGAGGCAGGCATGAGTACGACCACCGCACACACCCCTGAGTCGGACGGCCCCCCGGACGGCGGTCCGCCCGCCCGCCCGGCTCCCCGCCTGATCCAGAACGAGATCACCACCGAGATCCCCGTCCACCTGCTGTTCCGCGACGACCCCGACCCGGTGTCGGTGCCGCTGCGGCCCGCCGTGGTCGGCCGCCGCCAGGGCACCGGCGAACAGCCCCGGCTGCGCCGCCCGTTCCCGGCCAGGCCGCGGCCGGCCGCCGCCGTCGACCCGGACCTGGTGGAGCGCCCGGCCCGGGTGCTGCCCGGCGCGGCCGGCGTGTGCGCCGGGCTCGGCGGAGTGGCCGGGGCGCTCGCCACCTCCTGGTGGGCCGGGCTGCTGCCGTCGCTCACGGCGCACGCGCTGCGCGTGCCGGCGTCCGGTGGCGCTGGGCTCGGCCCGGCGCAGTGGGCCGCGTACGCCGGAGCGGGCGCGCTCGGCCTGGCCGGCTTCGCGGGGCTGGCGCGAGGGACGACCGGACGGGCCTGGGTGCTCGGCATGTTCGGCCGCTACCGGGGGACGGTACGGCGCACCGGGCTGCTCTGGGTCAACCCGCTGCTGCTGCGCCGCCGGGTCGACGTACGGCTGCGGCACTGGCGCAGCGAGGAGATGCCGGCGGCGGACGGCAACGGGGTCGCGCTCCGGGTCGTCGTCCTGGTGGTGTGGCGGGTGCGGGACACCGCGCGGGCGGCGCTCGGCGTCGAGGACCACGAGACGTATCTGCGCGAGTGCGTGGAGGCCGCGCTGGCCCGGGTGCCGGTGGAGCCGCCGGGCACGGCCCGGGGCTCGGTGGAGATGGCGACGGACGCGCTGACCCGGCTGGTCACGGCGGACGCGGCGGGCATCGGCCTGGAGGTGTTCTCCGTGCAGCCGGTCCGGGTGGAGTACGCCCCGGAGGTCGCCGCGGCCATGCACCGCCGCCGGATCGCCGCGCTCGACGCGCAGCAGCGGGCCACCGTGCTCACCTCCGTCGTGGACTCGGTCGAGGACACGGTGACCCGGCTGACCACGCGCGGGCTCGTCGACCTCGACGACTACGAGCGCAAGGTGCTGGTGCGGGACCTGACCGTGGCCTTCTGCTCGGGGCGGACCCCGGCCGTGCCGTGAAGCCCCCCTTTGGTATGGACATGTCCAAGGGGCCGCAATAATCTGGGACTTGGTCTAGACCTGCACGGCTCAGTGAACCTCCCCCACGTTCTCCAGGAGCGGCAGCATGCGTAAACGGACCAAGGTGTCGGCCGTCGTGCTCGGCGTGGCGACCGCCGGAGCGTTCGCGCTCTCCACCGGCGGCGCCAGCGGCCACGGCTACACCGACCTCCCCATCAGCAGGCAGAAGCTCTGTGCCAACGGCACGGTGCCGAACTGCGGCGACATCCAGTACGAGCCGCAGAGCGTCGAGGGTCCGAAGGGGTTCCCGGCGGCCGGCCCCGCCGACGGCCAGCTCTGCAACGGCGGGCTGAGCAGGTTCGCCCAGCTCAGCTCGCCGAAGACCCCGGCGGGCGGGGCCTGGCCGACGACCAGGGTGACCGGCGGTCAGACGTACACGTTCCGCTGGCAGTTCACGGCGATGCACGCCACGACCGACTTCAGGTACTACGTCACCAAGCAGGGCTGGAACCAGAACCACGCCCTCGCCCGTTCGGACCTCGACACCACCCCGTTCCTCACGGTCCCGTACAACGGCCAGCGCCCGCCGGCCACCCTCAGCCACAGCGGCACCCTGCCGTCGGGGCTGAGCGGTCACCACGTGATCCTGGCGGTCTGGACGATCGCCGACACGGGCAACGCGTTCTACGCCTGCTCGGACGTCACGTTCTGACCGGTGCCGTTCGACGGCTGGGTAACAGCGGGCTGATCTGAGCTTCGCTTGAGGCCCCGCCGCGGGCCGCGGGGGTACGTTCCCGGCACGCCGGTCGGTCGGACCGGTGTTCGGAGGCGGGGGACTCTCATGGCCTTGATGCAAGTGTTCTTCTACATCTTTCCCGGCATCTTCGTCGTCGTCGGGGTGTTCGGACTGGTCAGGACGCTGCGGCGGTCGAGCGAGGTCAGCCGGGCGTGGCGTCACGGGCGTACCGCCGAGGCCCGCTGTCTGCGGGCGTACACCACGACCAGTGGCGGCGGTGGGGACACGTCCGTGACGACCACGCTGCATCACGTGTACGAGTTCACGACGGCCGAGGGGCGTACCGTCCGCATCGACGAGCGGAACGGGCGGTCCACGGTCGTCGAGGGGGACTTCGTCACGGTGTACTACCTGCCGGAGCAGCCGGAGAAGGCCACGGCGCAGCCGCCGGCGCGGGGGAGGCTGGCGGTGGGGACCGGGTGCGCCGTGGCGTTCTTCGTGGTGTTCATCGCGTTCGCGCTGGCCTTCATGGCCGGGGCGCACTTCGTCTTCTCGGAGGCGGACGGGTTCGGTGGGGACGGGTTCGGTCCGTGAGGGCGCAATCCGTGAGGGCCGGGTGAGGCCGTGGGGCTCTGCGGGTCGGTGGGGGCTGGTCGCGCAGTTCCCCGCGCCCCTTACGGGGCGCTCTACATCTGACGGGGTGTCAGTTACGCTGCCTTCTTATGGACTCCGACAAGCGCACGATCGCTGAAGCCGTCGCCGCGCGGTGGGGTGACCATCGGCCGGGGCTGTGGTTCGAGGGGCAGGTGCTGACGCATCACGAGGTGGCCGGCGGGGCCGCGGCGCGGGCGGCGCTGTTCGCCGATCTGCTGCCCCCCGATGCCCCACCGCACATCGGCGTCCTCCTGGACAACACCCCCGAGTTCCCGCTCTGGCTCGGGGCCGCCGCGCTTGCCGGGGGTGCGGTCGCCGGGGTCAATCCGACCCGGCGGGGGGCCGAGCTGGCGCGGGACATCCTGCACACCGAGTGCCCGGTCCTGGTCACCGAGCGGGCGCACCTTCCCCTGCTGGCCGGACTGGAGCTGCCCGGCGTCCGGGTCCTCGTCACCGACGGGCCGGAGTACGGCGCCCTCCTCGCCCCGTACCTGGGCGTCTGTCCGGACGCCGGGCGGGCCACTCCGGCCGACCGGATGCTGCTCTACTTCACCTCCGGTTCGACCGGGGCGCCGAAGGCCGCGCTCTGTTCGCAGGGGCGGCTCGCGGCGGCCGGGCGGTCGCTCGCCGGGCAGTTCGGGGTGGGCCCCGATGACGTGCACTACATCTGCATGCCGATGTTCCACGGCAACGCGGTGCTCGCCGACTGGGCGCCCGCGCTGGTGGCGGGGGCCGGGGTGGCGTTGCGGCGGCGGTTCTCGGCGTCCCGTTTCCTCGATGACGTGCGGCGGTACCGGGCGACCTACTTCACCTACGTCGGCCGGGCCGTGCAGTACATACTCGCCACCGAGCCGCGCCCCGACGACCGGGACAACCCGCTGCGGCTCGGGTTCGGGACGGAGGCCGGGGCGGTGGACGCGGCGGCCTTCGCGGAGCGGTTCGGGGTGCGGCTGGTGGAGGGGTACGGGTCCTCCGAGGGCGGGGCGGCGATCCAGTGGTCACCGGGGACGCCGGACGGGGCGGTGGGGCGGGCGGGGCCGGGGCTCGTCGTCCTCGACCAGGAGACGGGCCGGGAGTGTCCGCCCGCGGTCTTCGACTCCGGGGGGCGGTTGCTCAACGGGGAACAGGCCATCGGGGAGCTGGTGAACCAGGCGCCGAACCCCTTCGAGGGGTACTGGCGCAATCCGGAGGCGGAGACCGAGCGGCGGCGCGGAGGGTGGTACTGGACCGGCGACCTCTTCTACCGGGACGAGGACGGCTACCTGTACTTCGCGGGGCGCACCGACGACCGGATCCGGGTCGACGGGGAGAACCTGGCCGCCGCGATGATCGAGAACATCGTGGCCCGGTACGCGGGCGCGGACGCCGTCGCCGTGTACGGGGTGCCGGACCCGGTGACCGGGGACCAGGTGATGGCGACGATCGCCGGGCGGTTCGATCCGCTGGACTTCGCCGAGTTCCTGCTGGCCCAGCCGGACCTGGGGACGAAGATGGCGCCCCGGTTCGTCCGGGTGGTGGAGCGGATGCCGGTGACGGCGACCAACAAGATCCAGCGGGCGGCCCTGCGGAGGGAAGGGGTGCGGTGCGCCGACCCGGTCTGGTGGCGCCCGCCGGGAAGCCGGACGTACCGCAGGCTGACCCCCGAGGACGCCGAAGGGCCCCTCGTGTCCACGAGGGGCCCTTCACCGGTGCGCCGCCAGGGACTCGAACCCCGGACCCGCTGATTAAGAGTCAGCTGCTCTAACCAACTGAGCTAGCGGCGCATGACTCCCGCCGACCGCCGGAATCGTCTTTCGACTGCTTCTCGCGGCTGGCGACGAAGAAAATACTACCTGGTCCGGCGGGGTGCTTCCGACCACCGCCGCTAGATGGCCAGGGACAGCAGGACCGGGGCCGCGCTGCGGTTCAGGGTGTCGGCGGCCTTGCGGAGCCGGTGCGCGTGCTCGACCGGCAGGGAGAGGGCCAGGCAGCCCACCGCCGAGCCGGCCGTGATCGGGACCGCCGCGCACACCGTGCCGATGGCGTACTCCTGGAGGTCCAGGACCGGGACCGTCGGGGGCTGCGCCTCCAGACGGGAGAGCAGCAGCTTGTCGCTGGTGATGGTGCGCGAGGTGAGGCGGGCCATCTTGTGCCGGGAGAGGTGGTCGCGGCGGGCGTTGTGGTCGAGCTGGGTCAGCAGGCTCTTGCCGATCGCGGTGGCGTGCGCGGAGGAGCGGAAGTCCACCCATTCGTTGACCGCGGGGGTGGTCGGACCGGCCGCGTAATGGCCGATCGCCACCTCGCCGTCGACGTACCGGCTGAGGTAGACGGCGGCGCCGACCGAGTCGCGCAGCCGGTCGAGGGTCTGCTGCAGCTGTTCCCCGAGGGCCCGCTCCCGCTCGTGCGCGGAGCCGAGCCGGCGCAGGGTCTCGCCGGTGACGTACGCGCCGTCGGTGACCTGCTCGACGTAGCCCTCCCGGCGCAGCATGCGCAGCAGCGCGGTCAGCCGCTCGGGGTCCAGACGGGTGCGACGGGCCAGTTCGGTGTCGGTGACGCCGGTGGCGTGCCCCGCCACCGTCTCCAGGACGCGCAGCGCGTCCTGGGCGGAGTGGTACGGGGCGGTCGGCTCGTGCATCAGCGCCACGGTGGTCCCCCTGCGCTCGCTCGGCGGTACTGCTGTGACAGCACTGCTTGGGCCGCGATCCGGACAGCGAATCCTCTCCACGATAACGGGCAAGGACCCGAAACGGAGGGGGTGTTGGCGAGATTCCCGCCCCTCCCAACTGCGGCTCAGATCCTCTGGCATATGTCAGTGGAATGACCCGCGCCGCGGACCTCGGGTGATCGAGCGTTCACTTCCTGTACGCGGGGAGCGGCCAGGGGAAACTTTTACGGCGTCGGCGGTGGAAATATCTACAGCACCGCCCCGAGGAACTCCCGGGTCCGCTCCTGTTCGGGCTCGCTGAAGATCCGCTCCGGCGGCCCCGCCTCGATGACCCGGCCCGCGTCGAACATCAGGACCTGGTCGGAGATGTCCCGGGCGAAGTTCATCTCGTGGGTCACGCAGAGCATGGTGATGTCGGTGGAGCGGGCGATGTCCCGGAGCACGTCGAGGACGCCCGCGACCAGCTCCGGGTCGAGCGCCGAGGTCACCTCGTCCAGGAGCAGCACCTTCGGCCGCATGGCCAGCGCCCGCGCGATCGCGACCCGCTGCTGCTGGCCGCCGGAGAGCCGGGTCGGCCTGGCGTCGGCCTTGTCGGCGAGGCCCACCAGGTCGAGCAGCTCCCGGGCGCGGCTCTCCGCCTCGTCCTTCGACAGGCCGAGCACGGTCACCGGGGCCTCGGTGACGTTGCGCAGCACGCTCATGTTCGGGAACAGGTTGAACTGCTGGAACACCATCCCGATCTGCTTGCGGACCTCCCGCCGCTCCTTCTCGGAGGCCGGGAAGAGCCGCTGCCCGTCGACGGTGATGGTCCCCGCGTCCGGCTCGGCCAGCGTCATCAGCAGCCGCAGGATGGTGGTCTTGCCGGAGCCGGAGGGCCCGATCAGCGTGACGTGCCGGCCCGTCTGCACGGCGAGGTCGAGACCGTCGAGGACGGTGTTGTCCCCGAACCGCTTGGTCACCCCCTCCACCCGGATCAGCTCGGTGGCCGCGGTGCCGGTGGCGGTCGGCTGCTTGCTGGTGTCAACGGACAAGGCGACGCTCCAGGGTGCGCAGGAGAAGGGAGGCGAGGTAGGAGACGACGACGAAGGCGACGCCGATCACCGTCACCGGCTCGGTGAACTGGAAGTGCTGCTGGGAGAAGAGCCGGGCCTGGCCGAGCATCTCCAGCACGGTGATCGACATCAGGATCGGCGTGTCCTTGAGCATCGAGATCACGTAGTTGCCCAGCGGCGGCACCACCCGGCGCACCGCCTGCGGCAGGATGACCGCGAACCAGGTCCGCCGGGCCGGCAGGCTGAGCGCCGTGGCGGCCTCCCACTGCCCGGGGGGCACCGCCTCGATGCCGGCCCGGTAGACCTGCATGGTGTACGTCGAGTAGTGCAGGCCGATCGCGAAGACCCCGGTGGTCAGCGCGGAGAACGTCAGTCCCCACTCGGGCAGCACGTAGAAGAGGAAGAACAGCTGCACCAGCAGCGGCGTGTTGCGCACGAACTCGGTCACCGCCCCGACCGGCCAGCGCACCCACCTGGTGGGCGTCCGCATCAGCAGCGTCCACACCAGCCCCAGTGAGAACGAGATCAGCGAACCGAGGACCAGCGCCTGGAGGGTGACCAGCAGCCCGTCCCAGAAGTGCGGCATGAACTCGCCGACGGCACTCCAGTCCCACGTCACGCGACACCACCCACCCCGGTCGTCTCCCTGCGCTTGCGGGTCCGGGCCGTGTGCTCGTCGCCCGGATCCTTGCCGATGCCGGCCCTGAGCCGCTTCTCCAGACCGCGCATCAACCGGGTGATGACGAACGCGATCGCGAAGTAGACGATCAGCAGGTACGTGTAGATGTGCGCGCTCTCCTGCAACGCGAGACGCACCAGGTTCCCGCTGAACGCCAGGTCACCCATGCCGGTGACGGACACCAGGGCGGTGCCCTTGAGCAGCTCGACGAGCAGGTTGCAGTAGGAGGGGATCATCTCCGGCACCGCCTGCGGCAGCAGGATCAGCCGCAGCCGCTGCCAGGGCGTGAAGCTGAGCGCGATCCCGCCCTCCTTCTGCGCCGGGTCGACCGCGCCCAGCGCCCCGCGCACGATCTCCGCGCCGTACGCGCCGTACGTCAGGCCGAGCGCGAGCGTCCCCGCCCACAGGGGCACCAGCTGCCAGCCGAAGGCGACCGGCAGCACGAAGAACACCCAGAAGATCATCACCAGCGCCGAGGTGCCGCGGAACACCTCGGTGTAGACACCGGCGAGGAACCGCACGAGCCACAGCCGGTGTGTCCGCGCCACGCCCACCCCCAGGGCCACGGCCGTCATCAGCAGCCCGCTGAGCACCAGCAGCTGGAGGGTCGTCCAGGTGCCCTTGAGCACCAGTTCCCAGAGTCCGGAGGTCATCCGCTCGTCCCTCCCCCGCACAGCCGCTTCGCCGTCAGCTCGGTCATCTCGGCCCGGGTGAAGCCGAACGGCCGCAGGATCCGCAGCAGTTCGCCGCTCTTCTTCAGCTTGCGCAGCTCCACGTTGAAGGCGTCCCGCAGCCGCGTCTCCGCCGACCGGAACGCGAACGCGCCCCCGTCCACGTGCGGTCTGCCGCCCACGAGCGGCGCGAACGGCTCGGTCGCCTCGGCCTTGGCGGACTTCCTGGCCACCTCGCGGGCGGTGACCGCGGTACCGGCGAAGACGTCGACGCGCCCCGCCTCCACGGCGTTCAACCCGGCGACCTGGTCGGGAACGATCAGGATGTCGCTCTCCTTGTACCCGGCCTCGACCGCGTACTGGATCTCGGCATAGCCCGTGCCGGTGGCGAACTTCGCCTTCTTGCGGACCACGTCCCGGTAGTCGTGCAGCCCCTTGGGGTTCCCCTTCCGCACGACGAACGAGTCGAGCATCTGGTAGTCGGGGTCGGCGAAGATCACCTGCTCGCAGCGCTCCGGGTTGACGTACATGCCGGCGGCCACGACGTCGAACTGCTGCGAGTTCAGCCCCGGGATCAGCGAACCGAACTCGGTCGGCACCGGCTGGACCCGGTCCACCCCCAGCCGCTTGAAGATCACCTTCGCCAGCTCCGGCGCCTCACCGGTCAGGTGTCCGTCCTTGTCGATGTACCCGAAGGGAATCTCACCGGCGATCCCGAGCCGTACGACGCCCTGGGCGCGCAGCCGTTGCAGCAGATCGCCGCCGCCGGTGGTGGCAGCGGTGGCCACGCGCGCGCACCCGGCCGCGGCGAGCGCGCCGACGGCGGCGGCACCCGCGAGCACGGCCCGCCGCGTGTGTCCGGATGCGTACCCTGGCGTGTCTGATTCGTTCCCGTGTGGTGGAGCCATGGCGGCGCGGCTACCCAAGCGGATACCGGATATGCGCCCTGGTTTCCCCGCCGATCGCTCCGTCACCGCCGAGCCGACGCGGCGGGACGCACCGGGCAGGACACGGCCGCTCCGCCGACCGCACGCCGCTGACCTGCACGGCGGCGGGGGAGGCCGGTCCGCTCACGGGCGACGTCCACCGCGCCGGCCACGCCCGCCGCGAGAACCGCGCCCTCTTCCCGCCCCTCGCCTCCACAGAACCTGCACGTCAGTGGCCGGGCACGTATCCGCGCTTCTTGTCGACCACGTTCGGCAGGGACCGGCCGGCCGCCCACCGCTCGAACAACTCCACGAACTGGCTGCCCAGTTCGTCCCGCCGGCCGATCGTGTCCCCGCTCATGTGGGGGGAGATCAGCAGGTTCGGCACGCTCCACAGCGGGCTGTCCGCGGGCAACGGCTCGGTGGCGAGGACGTCCAGCGCCGCCGCGGCGATCCAGCGCCGGGTCAGCGCCCGCACCAGGGCCTCCTCGTCGACCAGCTGCCCCCGGCCGACGTTGATGAAGCAGGCCGACGGCTGCATCACGCCGAAACGGTGCGTGTCGAACATGCCCCGTGTCCGGTCGGTCAGCGGGGCGGCCGCGATCACCCAGTCCGCACGGGACATCAGCCGGTCCAGGTCGTCCGGGCCGTGGATACCGGTGTGCGGGACCCGGCCGACCAGGGCGGTGGTGACGCCGAGCGCCTTGAGGGTGCGGGCGATCGCGCGGCCGATCGGGCCGGTGCCGACCACGCACGCGCGCGTGCCGGCGACCGGGCGCGTCTCGCGGTGCAGCCAGGTCCCCTCCCGCTGGAGCGCGAGGGTGCGGGGCAGGTCCTTGGCGATGGCGAGGACCAGCGCGGCCACGTACTCGGCGACCGGCGCGTCGAAGACACCGCGCGCGTTGGTGACGACCGTGTCGGACGCCACCAGCTCCGGGCACATCAGATGGTCGACGCCCGCGCTCGCCGTGTGCACCCAGCGCGGTCGCGGCCCCTCGCCCGGCCAGGCCTCGCGGACCGCGTGCGAGGCGAAGTCCCAGACGAGGAGGACGTCGGCCGACGGCAGCCGGGACGCCAGGCCCGCCGCGTCCGTGTGCACGATCCGGGCGCGGCCGGTGAGCCGGCCCAGCCGCGGGGGCGGGTCGGCGTCGAGGACCAGCAGGGTGGGCACGGGCGGCGTCATGCGGGGTCTCCCGGTGTCCTGGTCTCCCGGTGTCCGGCAGCGTCCCGCCGGGGCGGACGAAACGTCTCGGGCGCGGATCGACCACGCTGGCACCCGAACCCACCTTCGTCAACACGGGCGTGGTCCCCGGCGCGGCGACGCGGGCGACACGGCGATGCGGGCAACGCCGCGCCGACTGGGTACCCGGTGCGTCGGGCCGTGTCAGGCGCTGATCCATAAAATGGACGCATCGGTGCGTGACGGGCCCGTACTGCCGGAAGAACAGCAGGAAGGGTGGACATGACAGCGCTCGGACTCCTCTATCCGGGGCACTTTGCGGAGGACGACTTCCCCCGCATCGAGCAGCTCCTCGGCAGCGACATCCGGGTGGACGTCGTCCACACCGACATCGGTGAGGACGGGCCCGGGGTCGCGGCGTTGCGCGAGCTGGGGGCCGAGGAACGGCTGGCCGCCGGGGTGGCGGAGCTGCGGCTCGCGGGCGCGGACGCGGTGGTGTGGGCGTGCGCCGGCGGGAGCTTCGTGCACGGCTGGGAGGGCGCCCAGCGGCAGGTCCGCGCGCTGGCCGTGGCGGCCGGGATGCCGGCGTCGGCCACCTCCTTCGCCTTCGTGCACGCGGCGCGGGAGCTCGGGGCACGGCGGGTGGCGGTGGGCACGACCGCTCCGGGGGAGGTGGCGGCGCTCCTCGCCGACTTCCTGCGGGCCGGCGGCCTGGAGGTGGCGGGCGTGCGCTCCTCGGAGTCCGTCACGGCGGCGGAGGCGGCGACGTGGGGGGAGGAGGAGGTGCTGGCGCTGGCGCGGGCGGCCGACGTCCCGGAGGCGCAGGCGGTGCTCCTGCCGGACGCGGCGCTGCACACGGCGGCGCATGTGCCCACGCTGGAGAAGGCGCTGTCCAAGCCGGTGCTCACGGCGAACCAGGTGACCGTGTGGGAGGGGCTCCGTCTGGCCGACCGCCGGGTGAACGCCCCGGCGCTCGGCACCCTCTTCACCCGCGAGCCCCTCGTACAGGCCTGACCCGTCCCGGAATAACCGGAGACACTCTCCTGTTACCCGTGCTGATCAGCTCACGGCCGTGAATCAGGAGGCTCTCAGCGTGTCGGCAGACGAGATCCGGGGCATCGCGCACGGGACCGCCCCCGTCCCCCTCTCCGTACTGGACCTGGTGACCGTCGGCACCGGCAGCACCGCCACCGACGCGCTGCGCACCAGCGCGGCCCTCGCGCGGCTCACCGAGGCCCGCGGGTTCCACCGGTACTGGGTCGCCGAGCACCACTCGATGCCCGGCGTGGCCTCGTCCTCCCCCGCCGTGATCCTCGCCCACCTCGCCGCCCACACGGAGCGGATCCGGCTCGGATCGGGCGGGGTCATGCTGCCCAACCACGCCCCGCTCGTGATCGCCGAGCAGTTCGGGACGCTGGAGGCACTGGCGCCGGGGCGGATCGACCTGGGCCTCGGGCGGGCGCCGGGCACCGACGGGGCCACCGCCGCCGCGCTGCGCCGTACCGAGACCCTCAACGAGGGCGCCGACGACTTCCCGCAGCAGCTCGCCGAGCTGATCCGGTTCCTCGACGACGACTTCCCGGACGGGCATCCGTACCGGAGGATCCACGCGATCCCGGGGCCGGTGCAGAGCACCACCCCGGGCGGGGTGCAGTCGCCGCACCGGCCGCCGGTCTGGCTGCTCGGCTCCTCCGGGTTCAGCGCCCGGCTCGCCGGCATGCTCGGGCTGCCGTTCGCCTTCGCCCACCACTTCTCCGCGCAGAACACCGTCCCGGCCCTCGACCTGTACCGGGAGTCCTTCAGTCCGTCCGCCGTGCTCGACGAGCCCTACGCCCTCATCGGCGTCTCCGTCCTCGCCGTGGACGAGGAGCGCGAGGCACGCCGGCAGGTGCGGGCCGGCGCGGTGAACATGCTGCGGCTGCGCACCGGGCGGCCCGGCCTCTTCCCGGACCCCGACGACGTCGAGCAGCACGAGTTCTCCCCGATGGAGGAGGAGTTCGTGCACTCCTGGACCGCCAACATCGTGCACGGCACCGCCGACGAGGTCCGCGCCGGCCTCGACGACCTGCAGAAGCGCACCGGCGCCGACGAGCTGATGCTCACCACGCACGCCCACCGCGGCGAGCTGCGCCTGCGCTCCTACGAACTGGTCGCCGACGCCTACGGTTTGCCGACCGGGGTGTCCGCGTAGGTCCGGGTGTCCAGCAGCTCGGAGATGCGGTCCGCCGGCACCGGCCGGGAGTAGAGCCACCCCTGGCCGGTGTCGCAGCCGATGTGCCGCAGCCGGGAGGCCTGCGCCGAGGTCTCGACGCATTCGGCGGTGACGGTCAGGCCCAGGCGGTGGGCCAGCTGGATCATCGCCTCGACCACGACCTCGTCCGCCGGGTTCGGCCGGTCGCCCGGCTCGTCGTACTGGAAGCCCCGGACGAAGGAGCCGTCCAGCTTGAGGACGGAGACCGGGAGCCGGCTGAGGTAGGCGAGGTTGGAGTAGCCGGTGCCGAAGTCGTCGATGGCGATGCGCACCCCCATGTCGCTGAGGGCCTGGAGGGCCTGGAGCGGGCGGCCCGCCGAGCCCATGACCGCCGATTCCGTCAGCTCCAGCTGGAGCAGGTGCGGGGCCAGGCCGGTCTCGGCGAGGGTCTCGGCGACGTCCGCGACCAGGTCCGAGTCCCAGACCTGGCGGACGGCGACGTTGACGCTGACGAAGATCGGCGGCTCGCCGGGGTGGTCCAGCTGCCAGCGCCGGGCCTGCCGGCAGGCGGTGGTCAGGGCCCAGCGGCCGAGCGGGACGATGGAGCCGTCCTCCTCGGCAAGTCCGATGAACCGATTCGGCGTCAAGGTGCCGAACTGCGGGTGGTGCCAGCGGACCAGGGCCTCGACCCCGTTGAGCCGGCCGTCCCCCATGCCCACCAGCGGCTGGTACTCCAGCACGAACTCGCCGCGCTCGATGGCCGGACGGAGCGTGGAGGAGAGGGCCTGCCGGGTCACCAGGTGGGCGTTGCGCTCCGGGTCGAAGAGCGTCCAGCGGGACTTGCCGTCGGCCTTCGCCCAGTAGAGGGTCGTGTCGGCGGCCTGCATCAGGCCGGTGGCGGTGGTGCCGGCGGCATGGCGCTCCACCACCCCGATCGACGCCGACAGCGACAGCCGCTGACCGGCCAGGTCGAACGGCGCCTGGAGGGCGGCCAGCGCCGACTCGGCCAGATCGGCCAGCTGTTCGGTGCCGGTCGAGTCCTCCACCAGCAGGGCGAACTCGTCCCCGCCCAGCCGGGCCACCAGCGGCGCGCCGGCCCGTGCGAAGCCGGCCTCGTCCGCGACCCGGGTCAGCCGCTCCGCGACGGCGGCCAGCAGGCGGTCGCCCACCCGGTGGCCGAGGGTGTCGTTGACCGCCTTGAAGCCGTCGAGGTCCAGGTAGCACAGGCCGATCCGGCCGGTGCCGCTCTGCTCGTACGACTCCGCCTCCAGCGCCGCCGACAGCCGCTCGAAGAACAGCGTGCGGTTGGGCAGCCGGGTCACCGGGTCGTGCATCTGCAAGTGCCGCAGCCGGGCCTGGAGTTCGCGGCGGGAGCTGATGTCGGAGACCGAGATCAGCACCCCCGGCGCCTCCTTGGCCAGCGGGGCGACGGCGACCTGGACCCAGACCGAGTGCCCGTCGGGGTGCTTCAGCCGGCGGGTGCAGCGCAGCTTGGCCTGCCGGCCGCGCAGCACCTCGCGGTAGGCGTGCCAGGTGCGGGCGTCGGAGGCCAGGTCCAGCAGGTCCGCGGCGACCCGTCCGGGCAGCCCGGCCTGATCGGCGCCGATCAGGGTGGCGAACGCCTCGTTGGCGGTGGTCACGTGCCCTTCGGGGTCGACCACGGCCATGGGCAGCGCGGCGGCGGCGAAGGCGTACGCGTAGGTCTTCGGCTCTGTCTGGTCGTTCGTCTTCTCGTACGACTTCCGGTAGGTCTTGTCACTCTCTGTGACGGCGGACCGGTCGAGGTCTGCCGCGGGCGTCGGCCCTTCGGACGTTCCGCTCACCGCTCGCTCCCGCAGTGCACTCGATCTCTGTCCGTGCAGGAAAGTGTGCCGATCATAGATGCTGGCCCGAGGGCCTTCCAGCCACTGTCCAGTGTCCCCGATGAACGGGCGATTCTGACAGATCGTTTCTGCCCGCACCTGGACGGGTTCTTGAGGCGTCCGACCGCTTGTGACGTTCCGTGAGTGACCCGGGGTGTCGGCCGTTCGGGTCCATCCGTCGTGAGCAGGGGGTTCCTCACCCTTCTGGTGCAGATAAACAGGTCATAAGGTGACAAACTCGCACAGGCTGGGGGCGGTGTCCCGAGAACCGCCCCCGGAGGTCCTTCCGTGCCGCGTCTTCTGCTGCGCAGCTCCGCCGCCGTGTTCACCACGATGTCGGCGCTCGTCGCGACGACGATCCTGACCGGACCGTCGGCCGCCGAGCCGTTCTCCACGGCCCCCTGCGCCCTGCACCGTACCGACGCGCACCACTCCGAGGGCGTCGACACCTGGAACGCCGGCTACCCGCGCCCCACCCGCCCGCTCTCGGCCGTGATGGTGTTCCTCTCCTTCCCGGACGCCACCCCGCAGACCACGCCCGCGGAGCTCGCCGCCGACCACTTCCCGGCCACCAGCCGGTTCTACGAGCAGGCCTCCTACGGGAAGTTCACGATCCACCCGCACCCGCTCACCCACTGGCTGCGGATGCCCCGGCCCTCGGTCGCGTACGGCATGCGGCGCGACTGGAGCGTCCCGCTGCGCGCCGCCTACCTGCACGACGCGTTCGCGGCGGCCGATCCCGAGGTCGACTTCTCGCGCTACGACATCGTGTACCTCGTGGCCGACCCGGACGCGCCCGGTGTCGACTCCGACGCCACGAAGGTGGTCAATCTCGACACCCCGGTGCACGTCGACGGCACCGACGTCCGCCGGGTCGTCACCGTCTTCGAGAAGCATCCGCCGGACCGGCTGGTTCTCGCCCATGAGACCGGGCACGTCTTCGACCTCCCGGACCTCTACCACCGTCCGGCGGACGGCAAGGGCGACTGGGACACGTACGTCGGCGACTGGGATCTGATGGGCAGCCAGTTCGGTCTGTCCCCGGACTTCTTCGCCTGGCACAAGTGGAAGCTGGGGTGGCTGGATCCGCGCCAGGTGGTGTGCGTCCGGGGGACCGCGCCGACCCGGCTGACCCTGGAGCCGCTGTCCGCCGGGCCGGGGGTGCCCGCGCAGGGGGCCGCGGGCGCGCCGGACTTCGGGCTCGGCGACGGCACCAAGCTGGCGGTGGTACGGACCGGGCCCGACACCGTGCTGGCCTTCGAGGCGCGGGGCGCGTCCGGCAATGACGGCGCCGCCTGCCGGCAGGGGGTCCTCGTCTACCGGGTCCGCGACGAGACGGCCTCCGGCGGCGGGCCCGTCGAGGTGATCGACGCCCATCCGCGCACCGAGGCCTGCTGGGAGAACTCGGTCTACCCGCCACTGGCCGACGCGCCGGTCTCCCTCGGCGAGAGCTTCACCGTGCCGGGGGACGGCGTGCGGGTGGCGGTGGAGGGGCGGACGGCGTCCGGTGGCTGGAACGTGAAGATCACACCGGCCAAGCCGGACTGAACCCGACGGCGTCCCGACGGCGGAACGGGATCCTGGCGACGGAAAGGCGGAAGGCCAAGCTCACAGGAGCTTGGCCTTCCGCCTACTTCGCGTGCGCCGCCAGGGACTCGAACCCCGGACCCGCTGATTAAGAGTCAGCTGCTCTAACCAACTGAGCTAGCGGCGCCTGCTGACGTCGTAGACCTTAGCATCCTGATCGGCGGGAGGAAAAATCGATATCCGTACGGTCGAGCGGGCCGCGCGGACCGCCGCCCAGAGCAGGATCTCCGGGCCGGGCAGCCACGGCTGCCGGGTGTCCGGGGCGACCAGCCAGCGGGCACCGGCCGCGGCGGGGGCGGGCTCGGCGGGGGCGGGCTCGGCGTACGGTGCCGGGACGGTGACCGCGTCGCCGGTGCCGTGGCAGAGCAGCGGCGGTACGGCCTGGCCGCGGCCGCCCCACTCCTCCCAGTCGAGCAGCGACGGCAGCCGGGCGGCGGTGCCGGGGGTGGCGAACAGGAGCATCCGGCCGCGGAACACCGCGACCGGCCCGGACCCCGGCCCCTCGTCCCACAGCCGGTCCAGCATGCGGCGGCCGAACAGCGCCGGGGTGTTCACCACGTCGAACGCGGTGCCGCAGGGCAGGACGACCGGGGCGTCCGGCCGCTCCCGCCAGAAGGCGAGCGTGCTCCGCGGATACGTTCCTGCGGAGGCCAGCCAGGCGGCTCCGTCGGAGGTGACCGCGGCCGCGTCGCCGAACTGGCCGGGGGTGCCGGATGTACCGGGTACCTCGGGTGTGCCGAGTGTGCCGAGTGCGCCGGGGAAGGTCTCGTACGGTGTGCGGCTCATGGGGAAGTGATACCCCTCGTGCACATCCGCTCGCCGTCAGTTGCGGGAAACCCGGGCGGGACGGAACGGAAGGGCGTATCTTGCCCGCCCGGCATATGCCATCCGCAGGTCCTAGATCTGCTCGGGGCCCGGTCGCTCCCGCCCCCGCAGCAGGTCCCGGCCGAACTCGACCATCTTCTTCGCGTAGTCCTCGGTCCACTCGGCCCGCTCGGCGATGTCGGCCGGGGTCAGCCGGTCGAAGCGGCGCGGGTCGGCGAGCTGGGCGGCGGCCATGGCCTGGAACTCCACCGCCCGGTCGGTCGCCACCCGGAACGCCTGGGTCAGCTCCGTGGCGCGGGTCAGCAGCGCCCCGGGGTCGTCGACCGACTCCAGGCCGAAGAAGTGCTCGGGGTCGGCGACCGCTTCCACAGGCTCGAAGAGCAGGGGCGCGGGGCGTAGCCGCGGTTCGTGCCGACGCGGCGTGGGCTCCGCCATGTCTGGTCCTCCTCATACGCTGTCGATGACTACGGTCCGATGACCACCGTCCATTCTCCCGCGCCCGCGCAAGGGGCCCCAAGAGCCCGGGGAACCGCCCCCCAGTGAGGGCGCGGGAACCGCGCGATCGGCGGGTGGGGTCCATGGACCGCCTCCGGCGGCGTGGGGGGGGGCGGGCGACCGGGGGT
>NZ_JBFAXI010000116.1:0-27130 GCF_040680735.1 Streptomyces sp. NPDC051987
ACCCGCGCCCCGCGCCCCTAACACCGCCACCGCCGGCGCCACCCCCCCGGGGGTCGTGACGCCTCGCCGTGTCGTGGACAGGCTCAGCCCGCCGTGAGCTGACGCAGCGCGCGGCTCAGCGGCTCCCAGCCTCGCTCCCGCTTGGTTCCCCTGTTGCGGGAGGCCACCAGGGGCTTCCAGAAGGACGCGCCGACCAGCTGTTCCGGGGTCACCGCCGTCGTCCTGCCGAGGATCGACTCCGGGACCTTCTGCGGGTCCGGGACCTCGAACTCAGCGATGATCTCGTCGTACCGGTCCTTGAGGACGGTGTTCGTCGGATCCGCTCCGAAGACGACGAGCTGGCCGGTGGGGGCCGTGTCCACCAGGACGGTCACCAGGTCGGGGCGGTACCGGTTGAGGATCTCGACCAGCTTGTAGACGTCGCCCGTCCACGCGTCGGTGTGGCGGTCTCGGGCCGCCTCGTCGATGTTGCGCGGCAGCATGTCGTCGAAGACGATCACACTCGCCCAGTCGGAGTACCGCTCGATGTTCATGAAGTCCCGCAGCGCGTACTCGAACAGGTGCATGCCGTCGATGAACGCCAGGTCGAGCGTGGTCCGCTGCCAGTAGCCGAACGGACTGCGGTTGCGTGCGAGGTTGCGCAGCGGGTGACGGCCTCCTCTGAGGTGCGCCAGGGGGTTCTCCCTGGCGAAGAAGTCGTCGCTGGTCGCCTTGGCGAGGTGCACGTCGCAGCGGATCTCCGAGACCACCTTGAAGGCGGGGTCGATCGCGATGCTGGGAACTCTGGACAGCGTCAGACTGCGGCCGTCGTTGACGCCGATCTCCAGGTAGTTGCGGTTCGCGCTGACCTTGTGGAGTTCCCGGAGGAACTCGTGCCTTTTCACTGGGACATCTCCTTGCGGATCTGGGGCAGTGCATCGTGCAGTGCTGACCTCCAGTCCCGGGGCGGCTCCAGACCGATCTCCTGCCATCGGGCATGCCCCAGCGCGCTGTACGCCGGCCGGGGCGCGGGCCGGGTGAAGGCCCGGCTGTCGGTGGGGCGTACCCGCTCGGGATCCGCCCCGGCGAGCCGGAACACCTCCCGGGCCAGGTCGTACCAGCTGGCCTCACCGGAACTGGTTCCGTGGAACATACCGTGAACACCGGTTGCTGGGGAGATCCTTGGTCCAAGCTGTGCAATTCGTATGGCAAGGTCGGCGGTCCAGGTGGGCTGCCCGCGCTGGTCGTCGACGACGTCCACGGTGTCCAGCTTCCGCTCCAGTTCGAGCATGGTGCGCACGAAGCTGCGGCCGTGCACGCCGTACAGCCAGGCCGTGCGGATCACCGCGCTGTTGCCCGGGAGTTCCTCCAGGACGGCGTGCTCGCCGGCCAGTTTGGTGCGGCCGTAGGCGGTGCGGGGGGCCGTGGGGTGGTCCTCCGGGTACGGCGTGCTGCGGGCCTCGCCGTCGAAGACGTAGTCCGTGGAGACGTGCACGAGGCGGGCGCCGTGCCGGGCGGCGGCGCGGGCCAGCAGGCGCGGGCCCGTGCCGTTGATCAGCAGGGCCCGCTCCTCGTCGGTCTCGGCGTCGTCGACGGCGGTGTACGCGGCGCAGTTCACCACCAGGTCGGGCGTGTGCCCGGCGAGGGCCGACTCCACCGAGTCGGGGCTGGTGATGTCGAGGTCCGCCCGGCCGAGCGGCACGACCTCCTCACCCCGGCGCCGGAGTTCCTCGACCACGTCCTGGCCGAGCATCCCGGACGCGCCGGCGACGAGCCACTTCATCAGTGCTTCTCCTGCTCCTTGCGGGACTCCAGCGCGGCGCGCTCCTTCAGCGGCTCCCACCAGTCCCGGTTGTCGCGGTACCAGGCGACGGTGTCGGCGAGGCCGGAGGTGAAGTCGTGCTTGGGGGTGTAGCCCAGCTCGTCGCGGATCTTGCTCCAGTCGACCGAGTAGCGCTGGTCGTGGCCCTTGCGGTCGGCGACCCGGTCCACCCGGTCCCAGCCGGCGCCACAGGCCTCCAGGAGCAGGCCGGTGAGCTCCTTGTTGCTGAGCTCGGTGCCGCCGCCGATGTTGTAGACCTCGCCGGCCCGGCCGCCGGTGCGGACCAGGTCGATGCCCTGGCAGTGGTCCTCGACGTGCAGCCAGTCGCGGACGTTGCTGCCGTCGCCGTACAGCGGCACGTTCTTGCCGTCGAGCAGGTTGCTCACGAAGAGCGGGATGACCTTCTCGGGGAACTGGTGCGGCCCGTAGTTGTTCGAGCAGCGGGTGACGCGGACGTCCAGGCCGTGGGTGCGGTGGAAGGCCAGCGCCAGCAGGTCCGAGGAGGCCTTGGAGGCGGAGTACGGCGAGTTCGGCTGGAGCGGGTGGCTCTCGGGCCAGGAGCCGGTCTCGATGGAGCCGTAGACCTCGTCGGTGGAGACGTGCACGAACGGGCCGACGTTGTGCCGCAGGGCCGCGTCGAGCAGGGTCTGCGTGCCGACCACGTTGGTGCGGACGAACGCGCCCGCGCCGTCGATGGAGCGGTCGACGTGCGACTCGGCGGCGAAGTGCACGACCTGGTCGACCTCGGCCATGAGCGTGTCGACCAGCTCGGCGTCGCAGATGTCGCCCTGCACGAAGGTCAGGCGGGGGTGCGACTCGGGCAGGTTCGTGAGGGTGCCCGCGTAGGTGAGCTTGTCCAGCACGGTGATGTGCGGCGTGTCGGGGCCGTCGGCCGCGAGCAGGCCGCGGACGTACGTGGAGCCGATGAAGCCGGCGGCGCCGGTGACGAGGAGGTTCATGAACGGATCTGCACCTTGCTGTGGTCTCCGAGAACGAGGCGGTGGGCGCTGGGGGTGCCGGGTGCCGGGGTCACCTCGACGTGCCGGCCGATCAGCGAGGACTCGATCCGGCCCACCCCGTCGATGGACGAGTCCCGCAGCACGATGGAGAACTCCAGCTCACTCGCGGTGATCCGGCAGTTCTCGGCGACCGACGTGAAGGGGCCCACGTACGAGTCGCTGACGACGGTCCCGGCGCCGATGACGACCGGGCCGACGATCCGGGAGCCGGTGACGCGCGCGCCCGCCTCGACGACCACGCGGCCGACGATCTGGCTGGCCTCGTCGACGTCGCCGTCGATGCGCGGCTCCTGGGCCTCCAGGACGGTCCGGTTGACCTCCAGCATGTCGACGACGTTGCCGGTGTCCTTCCAGTAGCCCTTGATCACCGTGGAGCGCACGTCGGCGCGCTGGTCGATGAGGTGCTGGATGGCGTGGGTGATCTCCAGCTCGCCGCGCCAGGAGGGCTTGATGGCGCGCACGGCGTCGTGGATGGCGGGCGTGAAGAGGTACACGCCGACCAGCGCGAGGTCGCTCTTGGGCTCCTGCGGCTTCTCCTCCAGGCCGATCACCTGCCCGTCGGCGTCCAGCTCGGCGACGCCGAAGGCGCGCGGGTTGGGCACGTGGGTGAGGAGGATCTGGGCGTCGGGGCGGGTCTCGCGGAACTCGTCGACGAGTCCGCTGATGCCGCCGACGATGAAGTTGTCGCCGAGGTACATCACGAAGTCGTCGTCGCCGAGGAACTCGCGGGCGATGAGCACCGCGTGCGCGAGGCCCAGCGGCCGCTCCTGGGGGATGTAGGTGACGTCCAGGCCGAACTTCGACCCGTCGCCGACCGCCTCCTCGATCTCCGCGGCGGTGTCGCCGACGATCATGCCGACCTCGGTGACGCCCGCCGCGGCGAGGGATTCGAGCCCGTAGAACAGCACGGGTTTGTTCGCCACCGGTACGAGCTGTTTCGCCGATGTGTGGGTGATCGGCCGCAGCCGTGTTCCGGCACCGCCGGAGAGCACCAAAGCCTTCATTCGCTACACCTTATAGGTGAACATCTGATTGAGACGTTCTACTGTTTTCCTGACTGGTTACGACAGTATGGCTTCGGCGCGGACGTGATGTGACCACCAGGTGCCCGATGACGGCATCCGGCCCGTTTTGTCCCCTGGTTCAGGTGCTCTCCGGCCGGGCGGCCGCGCGTTCCACCTCCGCCTCCACCTCGGCTCTGGAGCGGCCCTCGTCGCGGGCGTACTCGTTCACCGCGGTCAGTTCATCGCGGGCCAGGTCGCGCCAGGCGCGCAGGGCGGTCTCGTAGGTCTGTGACTGGGCTCCGCCCGGCTGCTGCCGGGCCGCCGGCGGCCCGTAGGTGTCCCGCAGTTCCAGGACCTTCTCGTGGGCCGCGTCGGCAGCGCGGTGCTTCGCCACGAGTTCTTCGAAGGTGTGTGCCACGTCAAGGACATTAAGGACGGTCGGCGCGCGCCGCCTGTCGAGAGCGGGGGCGATCAGCCCTCCGTGACTCAGCCCTCCAGGACGAGATCCGCCCACACCAGCTTGCCGCCGCTGGCCGGCACCGTCCCCCAGACGGAGGACACGGCCTCCACCAGGAGGATGCCGCGCCCGCCCGTGGCCTCCCAGCCGATGCTGGTGGGCTTCACCGGGCTGCGCGGCGAGGCGTCCGCGACCGCGATCCGCAGCCGGTGGTCGACCAGGGTCAGGTCGAGCCGGACGGGTCCTTCGGTGTGGATCAAGGCGTTGGTGACGAGTTCGGAGATCACCAGCAGCGCGGCGTCCATCCCGTCGTCGCGCACACCCCAGGAGCGCAGCACCCGGCGGCTGAAGCGGCGGGCGTGCCGGGCGGCCTCCGGGACCCGCCACACCGTCCAGCTCTCGCGCAGCGGGCGGACGGCCATGCCGTCGTAGCGCATCAGCAGCAGGGCGACGTCGTCGGCCCGGTGGGCGCCGCCGAGCAGGCCGTCGGCGACCAGGCCGAGGTCGGCGGGGTCGGACCCGGCCAGGTCGCGCGCGAAGCGCTCCATGCCGTCGTCGATGTCCGCGCCGGGGGACTCGACCAGACCGTCGGTGGTGAGCGCGAGCAGGGTGCCGGGGGGCAGGCTGAGCTGGGTCATGGGGAACTCGGTCTGGCCGAGCACGCCCAGCGGGGGGCCGCCCTCGGTGTCGGTGATCCGCGTGCTGCCGTCCGGGAGGCGCAGCACGGGCGGCAGGTGCCCGGCGCGCACGCACCAGGCGGTGCCGGACTCCATGTCGACGTCCACGTAGCAGCAGGTGGCGAAGAGGTCGCTCTCCATGTCCAGCAGGAGCCGGTTGGCGTGCGAGACGACGACGTCGGGGGTGTGCCCCTCGGCGGCGTAGGCGCGCAGGGCGGTACGCATCTGGCCCATGAGGGCGGCGGCGCTCGCGTTGTGCCCCTGGACGTCGCCGATGACGAGGGCGACGTGATGGTCGGTGAGCGGGATCACGTCGTACCAGTCGCCGCCCACCTCCAGGCCCTCCGTGGTGGGCAGGTAGCGGGCGACGGCCTCGGCGCCGGGCAGCCGGGGAAGCCGCGGCGGCAGCAGCGAGCGCTGGAGCATGCCGACCAGTTCGTGCTCGGCGTCGAAGGCGTGCGCGCGCATCAGGGCCTCGCCGGCGAGGCCGGCGGATGCGGTGAGCAGCGCGCGTTCCTCGGGGCCGAAGTCGTGCGGGGTGTCCCAGCCGATCAGGCAGGCGCCGGCCAGCCGGCCGCCGGCGGGCAGCGGCAGGATGGCGAGGCCGCCGGGGCCGACCTCGGCGAGCGCGGGCTCCAGCGGGCTCCGGGCGGGCCAGATCCGGGGCCGTCCCTCGCGCAGCGCGGCGGCGAGGGTGGGCATGGCGCGCACGGGCGCGTCGGGCCATTCGGTGCGCCACTCGCTGCGCCACAGGTCGGGCCAGGACTCGGCCTCGGGCGGGTCGAGGACGGTGACGACCAGGCGCTCGTTCTCCAGCTCGGCCAGCGCGATCCGGTCCGCCCTGAGCGGCCCGCGCAGGGCGGTGACCACCGCCCGACTGACGTCCTTGACCGTGCCGGCGGTGGCCAGGGCGGCGGCGAGCTGCTGCACCCGGGCCACGTCGGTGACGTCCGAGCGGAGCGTGGAGACGTCGGCGACGGTACCGGCGAGGCGGGCCGGGCGCCCCTCGCCGCCGGGCACCAGGTGGCCGCGCAGCCGCAGCCACTTGGGCGGCCCGGAGGGCTGCAGGATCCTGAACTCCAGCTCGCGGTCGCCGATGGACATGTGGTCGGCCTCGACGACGGACATCAGGGCGGGCAGGTCCTCGGGCACGGTCCGGCCCAGCAGCGTCTCCACCCTGCCGTCGAACTCCTCCCGGCCCATCCGGAAGAGGCCGAGGATGCCGTCGCCGACGCTGATCCGGCCGGTGTCCATGGCGAGGCTGAAGGCGTCGGCGGACAGGTCGCCGGCGTCCGCGGCCGCGGGGCGCCGGGCGGGCAGGGCGATCGCCCCGGCGACCAGGTCCAGGCACGCGCGGTCCTCGGGGCCGAACCCGTCGTCCCGCTCGCTCACGGCGACGAGGAGTCCGGCGCCGCCGGGCACCGGCAGGACGGTCAGCCAGAACTCCTGGGACGGGGTCCGGCGCGCCTGCGGGGAGTCGGCCAGTTCGCCGGGGCCGCGCCGGACGGGCCGCCCGGTGCCGTACGCCTCGGCCACCGGGGACCGCCCCATGGCCGGATAGGCGTCGCGCAGGCCGTACAGGGTGCGGGGCAGGCCGGCCCACTCGGCGAGGCGCAGCACGCTGCCGTCGTCGCCGGCGGTGTACACCCCGGCGAAGGCCGCGCCGGCGAAGACCAGCGCCTGTTCGAGCACGCGACGGAGCCGATCGGGTGCGCCGGTATCGCCAGTGAGCGTTTCGAGGGCGATTTCGGCGCGATCCGTTCTCGTTCCGCGTACCGCAGCGCCCTCACTGACCACGCCGCCATTACAGCGCTTATGAGGCGTCCGCGCAGCCCCTGCGACCGTTCCGTGGAGGGGCGGGGGCCAGTGCGCTCGAAACGTGTCGAACATGACGTGACCCGTGCGTTGTGCACGGTGATCTCGTGACAGACGTGACTGTCCGCGACCGTGCGACGCCTGGAAGTGTCGGTCCTGACACGGAGGGGGTGGAGGATGGACGGACGGTACGAGGTCTACGCGCTCGCGGACGGGCACTTCTACGACGCGCCCGACCGGCTCGGGACGACCGGCCCGGAGCCGGAGCCGCTGTTCCCGGCGGCGCGCCGGGCGGTGCCCGAGGGCTGGCACGCGGCCCGCTCCGGGGACTGGCTGACCATGACCCCGCTCGGTCCGGACGGCGCGCCGGCGCCGTCGCCGGCCCAGGGCTGGAAGATCCACTCCTCGGCCACCCGGGCGAACGCGGAGCGGATCGCGGAGATCGTGTGGGACTACTGCGTGCCGCGCCGCATCCCGTTCAAGTTCGTGCCCGCACCGCACCTGCTGCATCTGCGCAACGCCAAGTACGCGGGCCGCGACACCAGCGGCAAGTTCGTCACGGTGTACCCGGCCGACGAGGACCGGCTGCGGCAGGTGCTGCGCGAGCTGGGCGCGCTCCTGAAGGGGTTCGAGGGGCCGTACATCCTGACCGACCTGCGGTGGGACGACGGGCCGCTGTACGTCCGCTACGGCGCCTTCGCGCGCAGGTACGTCGTCGACGAGCGCGGCGCGCTGGTGACGGCGGTGCAGGACGGCGCGGGACGGCTGGTCCCGGACCGGCGGACGCCCGCCTTCCAGGTCCCGGAGTGGGTGACTCTGCCGGAGTTCCTGCGGCCGCAGCTGGCGGCGCGGGAGGCGACGACGGTGGCCGACCTGCCGTACCGGATCGAGAAAGCGCTGCACTTCTCCAACGGCGGCGGGGTGTACGTGGGCACCGACACCAGGGACGGTCGGCGGGTGGTGCTCAAGGAGGGGCGGCCGCACGCGGGGCTCGCGGCCGACGGCGCCGACGCCGTCGCCCGGCTGGGCCGGGAGAAGACCGCGCTCGAGGCGGTGGCCGGCACCGGGGTGGCGCCCGAGGTCCGGGACTGGTTCACGCTGGGCGGCCACCGGTTCCTGGTGACGGACTTCCTGGCGGGCCGCCCGCTCAACGCCTTCTTCGCCGAACGGCATCCGCTGCTCGTCGCGGACCCCGATCCCGCCGCGGTACGGGACTACACCGCCTGGGCGCTGCGCGTCCACCGGAAGGTGGAGGAGGCCGTGGCCAAGGTGCATGCGCGCGGGATCGTCTTCAACGACCTGCACGTCTTCAACATCATGGTGGCGCCCGACGAGGAGTCGGTGTTCCTCGTCGACTTCGAGGCGGCCGCCCCGGTCGAGGAGAACGGCCGTCAGATCGTCGCCCACCCCGGCTTCTTCGCCCCGCCGGACCGCCGGGGCGCCGAGGTGGACCGGTACGCGCTGGCCTGCCTGCGCCTCGCGCTGTTCCTGCCGGTGACCACCCTGTTCGTGGTGGACCGGGGCAAGGCGGCCCATCTCGCCGACGTGATCGCCGGTCAGTTCCCGGACGTGCCGGGCGCGTTCCTGGACGAGGCGGTCGCCGAGATCACCCGGGGCGCGCCGGCCGCGCGTCCGGTCGCCCCCGCGGACTGGCCGCACAGCCGGGACTCGATGGTGAAGGCGATCCTCGCCGCCGCGACCCCCGAGCGCGACGACCGGCTCTTCCCCGGTGACATCGCCCAGTTCGGTGACGGCGGCGGCCTCGGCCTCGCGCACGGCGCGGCCGGGGTGCTGTACGCCCTGGACCGGGCGGGCGCCGACCGGTACGAGGAGGGCGAGCGCTGGCTGCTCGACCACACCGCACCGCCGCCGCCCGGCACCCCGCTCGGCCTGTACGACGGTCTCGCGGGCGTCGCGCACGTCCTGGACCTGCTCGGCCACCGGCAGCGCGCCCTGGATCTCGTCGCCGGGATCCTGCGGGAGAACTGGCGCAACCTCTCCTCCGACCTGCACGGCGGTCTGGCCGGTCTGGGACTGGTCCTGGACGCCCTGGCCGACGCGACCGGCGAGCCGGAGCTGCGCGAGCGAGCCGACGAGGCCGCGCGGATCCTCGTCGGCCGGCTCGCCGAACCGGTCCCGGACCCGCCCCGGCAGCGCGCCGGGCTGCTGCGCGGTGCGACCGGTCCCGCGCTGTTCCTGCTCCGGCGCTACGAACGGACCGGCGACACCGCCCTGCTGACGGCGGCCGGCCGGGCACTGCGCCGGGACCTGGACCGCTGTGTGGTGCAGAAGGGCGGCGGCCTCGAGGTGGACGAGGGGTGGCGGACCCTGCCCTACCTCGGGGACGGCAGCGTGGGGATCGGCATGGTGCTCGACGACTGGCTCGCCCACGGAGTGGACGAGACCGGCGCGTTCGAGCGCGCCAGGGCCGCCGTCCGCACCGCCGCGACCTCCCGCTTCTACGCCCAGCCGGGCCTCTTCCAGGGCCGCGCGGGCATGGTCCTGCACCTCGCCCGCACCGGCGCCGACCCGGAGCGGCTCGCCGCGCAGATCGAAGGGCTCGGCTGGCTCGCCATGGCCTACCAGGGCCAACTCGCCTTCCCCGGACACCAGATGATGCGGCTGTCCATGGACCTCGGCACCGGAACCGCCGGGTGCCTGCTGGCGCTCACCGCGGCCCTGGACGGCGACCGCGCCGCGCACCTGCCGTTCCTCCCGCCGCCCCCGGCGGCCCCCAGAACGCGGCTCCGCCTCTCGACGGAGTCGTGACACAGCACCGTCCCCGACAACACCGGGGGGCCGCTCGGTCCCCGGAAAGGACACGCTATGGCCCTGCTCGACCTGCAGACGATGGAGTCCGAGGAGCGTCACGAAGGCGGCGGCGGCAGCACGGTGAGCCTGCTGTCGTGCGTGTCGGCGACGAGCGTCCTGCTCTGTCTCTGACCGCTCCGCCGCTGACCGGCACGCGAAACCGGCTCCGGGCGGCCCGCTCCTTCGGGAGCGGGCCGGCCGGGGCCCTTCGCCGATACGAGGACTGCCGCGATGGCCCGACCCCCGCACCCTGATCCGACGTGCACCGCCCTGCGCCATGCCGGAGCGAGCTGCGCGGCCCTGTGCCTGGTGAGCACCGCGGCCACGGCGACGGGGCTGCTGCTGCCCGCCGTGCTGGGACACGCCGTCGACCTGCTGCTGGCGGGCGACCGGGCGACCGGGTGGGTGGTCCGGGCCGCCGGTCTCGTGCTGCTCTCGGCTCTGCTGGACGGCTGCGCGAGCGTGCTCGCCGGTACCACCGACGCGCGGGCCACCGCCGGGCTGCGCCGGCGGCTCGCCGGGCAGGTGCTGGCGCTGGGGCCGCGCGCCGACGACCGGTTCGGCGCCGGTGACCTGACCGCCCGGCTGGTCGGGAACGCCGCGCAGACCGGGACCGGACCCGCCGCCCTCGCCGCGCTCCTCGCCGCGCTGGCCGGTCCGGTCGGCGGAGTGGTCGCACTCGCCCTCCTCGACCCCTGGCTGGCGGCCGTGTTCCTGGCCGGGGCGCCCGTGCTCGCCCTGCTGCTGCGGGCGTTCACCCGGGACACCTCGGCGTGCGTGGCCGCCTACCAGCGGGAGCAGGGCCGGATCGCGGCCGCGCTGGCGGAGGCGGCCGACGGTCACCGGACGATCGCGGCGGCCGGCCTGGCGGACCGCGAGACGCGGCGCGTGCTGCGTCCGCTGCCGGACCTCGCGCGCGCCGGGCGCCGCATGTGGCGGGTGCAGGGCCGGGCCGCCGCGCAGGCGGTGACCGTGGGCCCGCTGCTGCAGCTCGCCGTCGTGGCGGTGGCGGGCCTGCTGCTCTCCCGGCACCGGATCTCGGTCGGCGAGGTGCTCGCCGCCTCCCGCTACGCCGTCCTCGCGACCGGGATCGGCGTGCTGGTCGGACAGCTCGCCGCCGCCACCCGGGCCCGTGCGTCGGCGAGGCGCCTCGCCGAGGTGCTGGCGCTCCCGGCACCGGCCCACGGCGACCGGCCGCTGCCGCCCGGCCCCGGCCGCCTCGAACTGCGCGGGGTGACGGCCCGCCGGGGCGACCGCACGGTCCTCGACGGGGTCGACCTGACCGTCCCCGGCGGCACCGTCCTGGCCGTCGTGGGCCGCTCGGGCACCGGCAAGTCGCTGCTGGCCGCACTCGCCGCCCGGCTGGCCGACCCGGACGCCGGGGAGGTCCTGCTGGACGGCGTCCCGCTGCCCGCCCTCCCCCACGACACCCTGCGCCGGTCCGTCACCTGCGCGTTCGCCCGCCCGGCCCTGCTCGGCACGACCGTAGAGGACACCGTCGCCCTGGGCCTGACCACCCCCTCGTCCGCCGAGGTCCGCCGCGCCGCCGGCCAGGCCCAGGCGGACGCCTACATCCGGCGCCTGCCCGCCGGGTACGCCACCCGGCTGGCCGACGCCCCCCGCTCCGGCGGCGAGGCCCAGCGCCTCGGACTCGCCCGCGCGTTCGCGCACCCGGGCCGGCTGCTGGTCCTCGACGACGCCCTCTCCAGTCTGGACACCGTCACCGAGCACCGGGTCACCGAAGCCCTGCTGGCGCCGGGCCCGACCCGGCTGATCGTCGCGCACCGCGCGTCGACCGCGGCCCGTGCGGACGCGGTGGCCTGGCTGGACGGCGGGCGGGTGCGGGCGGTGGGGAGCCACGCGGAGCTGTGGCGGGACCCGGAGTACCGGGCGGTGTTCGGGGCGCGCGCGGCCGAAGGGACGGCACGGTGACCGCCCCCGGCCAGCGGACGCACCGGTACCTGCCGGTGGGCCGAGCCCTGCGGGTGCGCCGGACTCAGCAAGCGGACCGGCCTCTGCCGGTGGGCCGGGCCCTGCCGGTGGGCCGAGCCCTGCGGGTGGGTTGTGCCCAGCTGGCCCGCCGAGCCCTGCGGGTGCGTCGGGCTCAGCAAGCGGGCCGAGCCCTGCCCATGGGCCGGGCCCTGCGGGTGGGCCGGGCCCTGCGGGTGGGCCGGGCCCTGCGGGTGGGCCGGGCCCTGCGGGCTCGGCGGGCTCTGCTGGTGCGGCTGGCGGGCTGGTCCGTGCTGGAGGCCGGGCAGACCTTTCTCCTCGGCTACGCCCTGGCCCACGCGCTCGACGCCGGGTTCCTGGTCGGCGCGGCGCGGACCGGGCTGGGATGGCTCGCCGTCGCCGCGGGCGGGGTGGCGGCCGGGGCGTACGGGACCCGGCGGGTGTACGGGGTGGTCGCCGACCTCGTCGAACCGGTGCGCGACCGGCTGGTGGCGGGGGTGGTCGCGGGCGGGGTGCGGGAGGCGGACCGGGGGGCGGTGTCCGGGCTGACCCAGCAGGTGGAGATCGCCCGGGACACCCTCGCCGGGCTGGTGCTGGTGTCCCGGTCGTTCCTGTTCACGGTCGTCGGCGCGCTCGCCGGTCTGTGCGCCCTCGCGCCCGCGCTGCTGCCGGTGGTGCTGCTTCCGCTGTTGGCGGGGCTGGGCCTGTTCGCCGCGACCCTGCGGCCGCTGGCCCGCCGGCAGGAGGCCTTCCTGGTCGCCGACGAGGCGCTCGCGGCGGAACTGGGCGAGGTGTGCACGGGGCTCAGGGACATCACCGCGGCGGGTGCCGAGGCACAGGTCGCCGCGCGGGTCGCGGAGGGCGTGGCCGCCGAGTACCGGGCCGCCCGGTCCCTGGCTCGCTGGAGTGTCGTACGGGTGGCGGCGCTCGTGGTCGGCGGCCGGCTGCCCCTGGTGCTGCTGCTCGCCGCCGCGCCCTGGCTGCTCGCCCACGGGGTGACCGCGGGCGCCCTGGTCGGCGCGCTGGCCTACGTCACCCAGTCCCTGGTCCCCGCCCTGCAGAACCTGGTGCACGGTCTGGGCATCGGCGGGACGCGCCTCACCGTCGTCCTGCGCAGGCTGCGGCGGCCGCCCGCCGCCGCGCCGCTCCCGGCGCCGGTCCCGGCGGAGGTGACCGCCGGCGCGCCGGCCCTCTCCCTCAGCGCCGTCACGTTCGCCTACGGACCGGCGAGCACCCCCGTCCTGGACGGACTCGACCTCGTCGTCCCGCACGGCGGTCACCTCGCCGTCGTGGGCCCGAGCGGAATCGGCAAGTCGACGCTGACGGCGGTGGCCGCCGGGCTGGTGCACCCGGCCCACGGCGCGGTCCGCGTGTGCGGTCACGCCGTGCCGGGGGCGCGGGCTGCGGCGGCGCGGGTCCTCATACCGCAGGAGGCGTACGTCTGCACGGGCACGCTCGCCGAGAACCTCGGGCTGCTGCGCCCGGAACCGGTGCCGGTGCCGGAACTGCTGGCGGCCGCCGAAGCGGTCGGGCTCACCCCGCTGCTGGAGCGACTGGGCGGCCCTGACGCCCCGGTGCGGCCCGCGGCGCTGTCGGCCGGTGAGCGGCAGCTGATCGCGCTCACCCGCGCCTATCTCTCCCCCGCGCCGCTCGCCCTCCTGGACGAGGCCACCTGCCATCTCGACCCGGAGGCCGAGGCACGCGCCGAACAGGCGTTCATCAATCGGCCCGGCGGCACCCTGGTGGTCGTGGCCCACCGGATCGACTCGGCCCGCCGCGCCGGGCGGATCCTGGTGCTGGACGGCTCCCGCACGGCCTGCGGCACCCACGAGGAGCTGCTGCGTGCCTGCGCCCTCTACCGTGACCTGGCGGCACCCGGGAGCACCGCGGCGTCACAGCCACCCCTCGCCCTGTGAGATGCGGATCGCGTCGACGCGGTTGCGGGCCCCGGTCTTGCGAGTGATCGCCGCCATGTAGTTGCGCACGGTCCCGTGGGACAGGTGCAGGCGGCCGGCGATCTCCGCGACGGACGCCCCGCCGGCCGCCAGCTCCAGCACGCTGAGCTCGCGCCGGGTGAGCGGGATCTCGGCGGCCTTCAGGAAACCGAAGCCCAGCGAGTTGTCGATGAAACGTTCCCCCTCGGCGACGCGCCGGATCGCGCGCACCAGCCGCTCCGGCGCGCCCTCCTTGTCGACGTAGCCGAGCGCCCCCGCCTCGGCCGCCCGTTTCAGCAGTCCGGGCCGGTTCGCCCCGGCGAGCACCACCAGCCTCGGCTGGTGCGCGCCGGGCTCGGCCGGGCGGAGGTCGGCGAGCGGCGGCACGCCATGGGAGCCGGAGCTCTCGAGGTCCGCCGCGCACACGTCCGGCCGTATGGCCCGGACCCGCCCCCGCGCGCCGCGCCAGGGCGTCTCGTCCACGCGGAGACCCGGTTCCCCGCGTAACCACTCCGCCAGGACCGATCTCACCAGACACGCGTCGTGCACCAGAAGTACCCGGATCACCGCCGCCCCCTCAGCCGTCCGTCGGCTCTTCGGTTCAAGGTGTGGAACGCGTGCCCCATTGTTGGCGTCCCCCACCCGTCATGGGCGCGAAGATCCGGCCAACGGGGTGCGCGGGGGCGCACAACGGGCGCCCGCGCTCCGCGGCGCGCATCGGTTGCGGGGGCATGTGCCGGGGCGAACGGGGTAGGCGAGGGCGCCCGGCGCGGGGTCCGCCACCGCTCTCGCCGTGCGCCGGGGGCCGCCAGGAGAGAGCCTTGACCCCGAGGACGCGACCTGCGGCCGGGCGAGGAGGTGGTCGGGCGTGTCCGACAGGATGGGGTCGCCACCGGCGGGTGCGGGGCCGCGAGCCGGGGGTCCGGCGGCCGGCGACACCCGGTCCGGCCGGCCCCTGATGTCGCTGGCGCTGGCCTCCATGATGGAGGAGGTCCACGCGCACTCCGGCGCGGTCTACCTGCTGGCGGCCGACGAGCCGGTCCTGCAGATGGCGGTGACGGCGGGCCTGCCCCGGGCCTTCGCGGCGCCCTGGGAGCGGGTCGGGCTGAGCGCGCCGATCCCGGTGGCCGAGGCGGCGCGCGACCGGCGGCTGGTGTGGGTGGGCGGCGAGGAGGACATGGCGCGCCGGTATCCGCGCATCGCGGTGGTGCTGCCGTACCCGTTCGCGCTGGCCGCGCTGCCCGTGGCCACGGCCGACACCCTGTACGGGGCGGTGTACGTGACCTGGCCCGGGGCCCACCCGACGGTGCTGTCCGACCGGGAGCGGGCTTCGCTGACGTCGGCGTGCGACCGGCTCGCGGTACGGCTGGAGCGGGAGGCACGGAAGAACCGTGCGCTGCGCGCCGAGCCGGATCTGCTGGCGGCGCCCGCGGGGACGGCGGGCTCGCTGGGCACGGTGGAGGCGGCGCGGATGGTGGCGCGGCTGCCGTACGGGCTGGCCTCGCTCGATCTGCACGGGCGGGTGGCCTTCGCCAACGCGGCGGCGGCCGAGCTGCTCGGCGTGCACGTCGACGATCTGCTGGGCACCCAGCCGTGGGTCTCGGTGCCCTGGCTGAACGACCCGATGTACGAGGACCATTACCGGGCGGCACTGATCAGCCAGCATGTGACGTCGTTCGTGGCGCTGAAGCCGCCCGGCGACTGGCTGTCGTTCCGGATGTATCCGAGCACCTCGGGGCTGACCACCCGGATCAGCCGGGCGCGGCCGGTCGCCGAGATGGTCGGCGCGGCGCCGCGCGCGGACACGGCGCCCGCGCACCGGCTGGTCACCATCTCGCAGGTGCTGAGCCTGGCCGGGGCGCTGACGGAGGCCGTGGGGGTGCAGGACGTGGTGCAACTGGTGGCGGACGAGGTGGTCCCGGCCGTCGGCAGCCAGGCCCTGGTGGTCCTCGGCTCCTGCGGCGGACGGCTGCACGTGCTGGGCCATCGCGGGTTCGACGATCCGCGGCTCGTGGAGCGCTTCGACGGCCTTCCGCTGGCCGAGCGGACGCCCGGCACGCATGTCCTGAACACCGGTGTACCGGCGTTCTTCGAGTCCAGGCAGCAGCTTGACCGGCTGTATCCGGACCACGGCGGGCTCCCCGACGGGTTCGCCGCCTGGGCGTATCTGCCGCTCATCGCGTCGGGCCGGCCGGTGGGCACCTGTGTCCTCGCCTACACCGAACCGCACGCCTTCCCCGCCGACGAGCGTGCCGTGCTCACCAGTCTCGGCGGGATGATCGCGCAGGCGCTGGAGCGGGCCCTGCTGTACGACGCCAAGAACCAGCTGGCGCACGGGCTGCAGGCGGCCCTGCTGCCGCATTCGCTGGCCCCGCCGTCCGGTATCGAGGCGGCCGCCCGCTACCTGCCGGCCATGCACGGCATGGAGATCGGCGGCGACTTCTACGACCTGGTGCCCACCCGGCCGCTGGCGGCGGCGGTGATCGGGGACGTGCAGGGGCACAACGTGACGGCGGCCGGGCTGATGGGGCAGATCCGTACCGGCGTACGGGCCTTCACGACCGTCGGACAGGCGCCGGAGGAGGTGATGCGCAGCACGAACCGGCTGCTCATCGACTTCGGCGCCGATCTGTTCGCGAGCTGTCTGTACCTGCGCCTCGATCCGGGGCGGGGCCGGGCGGTGATGGCACGGGCGGGGCATCCGCCGCCGCTGCTGAGACGTCCCGACGGGCGGGTCCGGGTGCTCGACCTGGCCGGCGGCCCGCTGCTGGGCATCGACGCGGAGGCGACGTACCCGACGACCGAGGTGCCGCTGGCGCCGGGCTCGGTGCTCGCTCTCTACACCGACGGGCTGGTCGAATCCCCGGGCGTGGACATCGAGGACGCCCTCGTCGGTCTGGGGGAGCTGCTCGCGGAGAGCGGCGACCAGCCCCTGGACAAGCTCGCCGACACGCTCGTGCGGCACAGTGCGGCGGCGCAGGAACGGGTCGACGACGTGGCCGTGCTGTTGCTGCGGGCCGAGGCCGACGGCTGACCCGCGCCGCAGGCGATCCGGTCCGGCCCTCCCGCCGGAGGGCCGGACCGTCCACCGTCGGCCGGAACCGCCGACAGGGCCGCGCGATGGGTCAGTTGGACGACGAGGTGCCGTCCGCGCCGGTGCCGGACTGGTCGCCCGTGCCGTTCACGTCACCGGTGCCGGACTGGTCGCCGGCCGAAGCGGACGGGTCGGCGGCGCCACCGATCTGGTCGCCGCCGGCCTGGTCGCCGGCGGAGGCGGACGGGTCGGCCGAGGCACTGGCGTCGCCGGTGCCCGCGCCCGCGCCCCCGGCGCCGAGGGTCGCGCCGGTCGCCTGCAGGGCGGTGGTCACCGGCTGGAAGAAGGTCTCGCCGCCGGAGGTGCAGTCGCCGCTGCCGCCGGAGGTCATGCCGACCGCGCCGCCGTCCTGGGTGAACAGCGAGCCGCCGCTGTCACCCGCCTCGGCGCAGACGTTGGTCTGGATGAGACCGGTGACGGTGTCGACGCCGTTGGGGTCGGTCTCGCTCTGGAAGTTGACGGTGGCGTCGAGGGCGGTGACCTGGCCGTCGTGCAGCCCGGTGGTGGAGCCCATCCGGAACACGGTCTCGCCGACGGTGGCGTCGACGGCCTGGTTGATGGCGACGGTCTGGCCGTTGCCTATGTTGACCTCGCTCGGCGCCTGGGTGGTGGCGTCGTTGTACTTGACCAGCGAGAAGTCGCCGTTGCCGGGGAACTGGGCCTGGTCCACGGTGGCGATGGGCTGGCCGGTCTCGGAGTCGGACCAGTCCTTGGCCGCGACCCCGCAGTGACCGGCCGTCAGGAAGGCGGGACTGCCGTCCGAGGCGGTGACGTTGAAGCCGAGGGAGCAGCGGACGGTGCCGTTCTGCACCTGGGAGAAGATCGCGTCGCCGCCGGAGACCAGGGTCTTGAAGGTGCCCGACGACTTCTTGAGGGTCGCCATGTTCGAGCCGAGGCCCTGCACCGTCGACTCCAGCTTGTCCCACTTGCTGCCGGTGACGGTGGAGTCCGCCGTGACCACGACCTTGTTGGTCCTCGGGTCGACGGCCCAGGCGGTGCCCGGGATGGTCGCCTTGGCCTTCAGGGTCTGGGCGACGGCGGCCAGCGCCGATTTGCTGTTCCGCACCTGGCGGACGACCGCGCCGGCCTTCTCCGCCTGGACGACGACGTTGTTGTCGCCGTTGATGACGTTGACGACGAGCTGCTGCTTGCCACTGTCGTAGTAGGAGCCGGCGAAGGCCTGGCCGAGCAGCTGCTGGAGCTGGGCGGCGAGGTCGGAGGCGTCGGACGCCGACTTGAGGGTCTTGGGAGCGATGGTCGTGGCGCCGGAGGCGTTGTCCTGGGACGCGTTGGCCATCGGAAGCAGGAACGCCGCAGCACCGAGCGCCGCGACACCGCCCACCGCGATAGCGGCCTTGCGCTTCGGAATTCGCTTGTGACTCAAACTTCTCGACCTCCAAGGGACGGAGTGTCTGCCGTTGCGGGGCAGTCGTTCGTGAGCGGCGCCTGGATGGCCATAGGTACGCGCGGGTCACGTGGTGCGTTCAATTCCGTTTCTCAACTTCCTTGACCGGCTGCTGAATCGGCCATGGCACGCCCGTGGTGAACCGGCTCCGCGTGGCGGTCCGTCGGACCGGACGAAATCACCCATATGGCGATGACCACCACCGAGGCCGACACGATCCCCTCCGCCGCCTTCGCCCCCTTGGTGCTCGGCCTCGGGCCAGCCGTCGAGGCGCCGGGCGAGGACCGGGCGACACCGCGTCCGCCCTGGTCGGACCGGCTGCCCCGGGAGAGCGGCGGGCCGTCGGGGCAGGCACTGACGACGGCGGCCGACCCGGCGACGGTGTTCGCGGCCGCGACGGCCCGGGGCGGCTTCGCGCCGATGACGACGGTGCGGCAGCCGGCCTCGTTCCAGCGCGTCGTGACCGGTTCCGATGTCCCGATCGAAGCGGTGCCGACCGGGCCGGACCGCCGGATGGCGTTCGCCGGCATCACGATGCGCGATCAGCGGCCGGGCCCGCCGGCGACGCGGGCCGACGCCGTCCGGGCACTGCCGGACGGACCGCACCGACACGGTCCGCGACCGGTCATTCACGATCCGTCGTGGACACGGACCGGAATCCTTGCTTCAGGGAATCTGCACATCGAATACCCAAGCGGGTCACGGGACGCGGCGGATCTGCACAACCGCGCGCCCCTCGCCGCGCCCTTGGCCCGGAGTGCCGGATTCGCCGACGGACAGGCAACCCGTCCGGCCGGGGCGAAGTCGTGCGGCTTGTGAAGGAGTGGCCGACAAGCGGTGCGCGCGCCTGCACGGTTGCGCCCTTCTGTGCGTCAAGTGCCCAGGTGAGACGCCTGGTTGATTGGAAGCGCGGACGGTGGGCGTGCTTTGATCCATCGCACCGCGGGCCGCCAAGGACTTCCGGAAACGGGCGCCCGGCGCCCGCGGTCGCGGCCGTCCGCTCGTCCCCCCTAGGGCCGTGTTCGTCCCTGAAGGGCGTCGGGGGGCCGCTCTCCCCCTTGTGAATATCCATATGAAGGGAAGTTCCATCATGAACTCCACCCCCCAGGTCGAGACCGTCGAGATCTCCGACGCCGAGCTCGACAACGTCTCCGGCGGCCTCTCCGTGAACGCCCTCGGCACCGTCACGGGCCTGGTGGACGGCGTCGCCCCGGTTTCCGGCCTGGTCAACACGGTGGTCGGCACCGTCGAGGGTGTCACCGGCCTGAACACCCAGCCGGTCACCAACCTGGTCGCCGGTCTCTGACCGCACCTCGTCGCCTTTGAGTCCCGGAGCCGGATCCCGGCCCCGGGGCTCTCGGGCGTCCCGAAACCCCGCGTCTCCTTCACAGGTGAGGGAAGTTCCGTGCAGTTCCGCCAACAGGCCCTCGCCAAGCTCCAGTCACCCGAGGAACTCGACCTCCCCGTGCGGCTCGCCCGGCCCCAGGGCCGGCTCGCGCTGTCGGTCTCCGTCGCCGTGATGGCCGCCGCCTCGGTGTGGGCGGTGACCGGTTCGGTCGCCTCCACGGTGAGCGCGCAGGCGATCCTCACCCACGGGCAGGGCAGTTACATCCTGCAGAGCCCGGTCGCCGGGCAGGTCACGGCGGTCCTCGCCGAACAGGGTGAGCGGCTGCCGGCGAACTCCCCCGTCCTGAAGGTGCGCACGAGCCAGGGCGACTCGGTCGTGCGCACGGTCGCCGCGGGCCGGATCAGCGCGCTCGCCGCGACCATCGGGCAGATCATCCAGACCGGTGCGGACGTCGCCGCCGTGGAGAAGGTCGCCCACGCCTCGGACCCGCTGTACGCGACGGTCTACGTCCCCGCCGAGAACGCCTCCGCCATCCCGGCCGACGCCCCGGTCGACCTGACGGTGTCGTCGGTGTCGACGCAGGAGTACGGCGTGCTGCGCGGCCATGTGAAGTCGGTGGACCGCAGCGCCCAGTCGGCCCAGTCGATCTCGGCTTTCCTCGGCGACAGCCAGCTCGGCGAGCAGTTCACGAGGAAGGGCCGCCCGGTGGCCGTCCTGGTCCGGCTGGACCCGTCGAGGTCGACGAAGAGCGGCTACCGGTGGTCCTCGGCCGACGGGCCGCCGTTCCGGCTCGACTCCATGACCCTGGCCTCGGGTTCGATCCGGCTGGCCGACCAGCGTCCCGTCGATTGGCTGCTCCCGTGACCACCGCCCAGGACACCCGCGGACGCCGGCGCGCCGCCCCGCCCAAGCGCCCGGTCCCCAAGGGGCGCGGAAGGACGGTCCGCACGCCCACCGTGCTCCAGATGGAGGCCGTCGAGTGCGGCGCCGCCTCCCTCTCCATGGTCCTCGGCCACTACGGCCGCCATGTCCCGCTGGAGGAGCTGCGCATCGCCTGCGGCGTCTCCCGCGACGGCTCGCGGGCCAGCAACCTGCTGAAGGCGGCCCGTAGTTACGGCCTCACCGCCAAGGGCATGCAGATGGACCTGGCCGCCCTCGCCGACGTGCAGGGTCCGGCGATCCTGTTCTGGGAGTTCAACCACTACGTCGTCTACGACGGCATGGGCCGCCGCTTCGGCCGCCGGGGCGTCTACCTCAACGACCCCGCCAAGGGACGCCGGTTCGTGCCCATGGAGGAGTTCGACGGCGGCTTCACCGGTGTCGTGCTGGTCCTGGAGCCGGGCGACGACTTCGAGCGGGGCGGCCGGCGGCCGGGCGTCCTGGGCGCGATGCCCGCCCGGCTGCGCGGCACCGCCGGCACCCTGCCGGCCGCCGTGCTGGCCAGCCTGCTGCTGGTGGTCGTGGGCGCGGCGGTGCCCGCGCTCAGCCGCCAGTACATCGACCTGTTCCTGATCGGCGGCCAGACCTCGCTGCTCGGTGTGCTGTTCGCCGCGCTGGGCACCTGCGTCCTGCTCACCCTGGTGCTGACCTGGCTGCAGCAGGCGAACCTGCTGCACGGCCGGATCGTCTCCTCGACCCTGTCCAGCGCCCGCTTCCTGCGCCACCTGCTGCGGCTGCCGGTGACGTTCTTCGCCCAGCGCAGCCCGGCCGATCTGGTGCAGCGCCTGCAGTCCAACGACCAGGTCGCCGAGACGCTGGCCCGCGACCTGGCGGCGGCCGGCGTGGACGCGGTGGTCGTCGTCCTGTACGCGGTGCTCCTCTACACCTACGACGCGCAGCTCACCTTCCTCGGCATCGGTGTGGCCCTGCTGAACATCGTGGCCATGCGGCTGGTCGTCCGGCTGCGCGCGACCCGGACCGCGAAGCTGCGCGCGGACACCGCCCGGCTCACCAACACCTCGTACACCGGCCTGCAGCTGATCGAGACGATGAAGGCGACCGGCGGCGAGGACGGTTACTTCCGCCGGTGGGCCGGGCAGCACGCGGCCACCCTGGAGGAGCAGCAGCGGCTGGGGGTGCCGAGCGCCTGGCTGGGGGTGGTGGCGCCGACGCTCGCGACCCTCAACAGCGCGCTGATCCTGTGGATCGGCGGCATGCGGGCGGTCGAGGGCGGCATCTCGGTCGGTCTCCTGGTCGCCTTCCAGTCCCTGGTCACCCGGTTCACCGCGCCGCTGACCCGGCTCAACGGTGTCGCGGGCCGCATCCAGGACTTCGCGGCGGACGTGGCCCGCCTCAAGGACGTGGAGAACTTCCAGGCGGACCCGGTCTACGCCCGTCCCGGAGCCGACGGCTCCACCCGGCGGCTGCAGGGCCATGTCGAACTGGAGAACATCACCTTCGGCTACAGCCCGCTGGACAAGCCGCTGCTCACCGGCTTCGACCTGACCGTCGGCCCCGGCCGCCAGGTCGCCCTGGTGGGCGGTTCGGGCAGCGGCAAGTCCACGGTCTCCCGGCTGATCTCGGGTCTCTACTCGCCGTGGGAGGGCGTGATCCGCATCGACGGACAGCGCCTGGAGGACATCCCGCGCGGCGCGCTGGCCGCCTCCGTCTCCTTCGTCGACCAGGACGTCTTCCTCTTCGAGGGCTCGGTGCGCGACAACGTGGCGCTGTGGGACCCGTCGATCCCGGACGAGGCCGTGGTGGAGGCGCTGCGGGACGCGGCCCTGTACGACGTGGTGACGCGCCGGCCCGGCGGCATCCACAGCAGGGTCGAGCAGGACGGCCGCAACTTCTCCGGCGGCCAGCGCCAGCGCCTGGAGATCGCGCGGGCGCTGGTCCGCCGGCCGAGCATCCTCGTCCTCGACGAGGTGACCAGCGCCCTGGACGCCGAGACCGAGCTGGTCGTCATGGACAACCTGCGCCGCCGCGGCTGCGCCTGCGTCGTCATCGCACACCGGCTGAGCACGGTGCGCGACAGCGACGAGATCGTCGTGCTCCAGCACGGCACGATCGTGGAGCGCGGACGGCACGACGAACTGGTGGCCCGCGGCGGGGCGTACGCCGCGCTGGTCAGGGAGCGATGAGATGACGACCGTGGACCAAGGCGACCTCGTACTCGGCGCGTTCGGCTCACTGGGCACCCGGATCGACTGCGCCGGCTTCACCCGCCTCGACCTCGAAGGCCCCCAGGTGCTGTGGCTGGTGGCGGCCGGCGCGCTGGACCTGTTCGCGGTGGACGCCGCGCAGGAGGGCCACTGGCACCACCTGGGCCGCCTGGAGGCGGGCGCCCTCCTGCTCGGCCCGGTCGCGGGACCGCAGCACGTCCTGGTGGCCCGCCCGCTGCGCGACTGCGTGGTCCACCGGGTCGGCCTGCGCGAGCTGTACCAGCCCGCCGGCACCCAGACCTGGTCCTACGACGAGTACGGCAACCCCCAGTACGTCCCGCCGGCCAGCAGCCCCCTGGAGTACGCCCTCGCCCTCGGCGTCGGCCGCGGCCTGTCCGTCCTCTTCCAGGCCCCGATGACCGCCGGGGAGCGGGCCGCGGCCCCCGCCGACGACGACGTCTTCTGGATGCAGGTGCCGCCGGGCAGCGTGCAGTACGGCTCGCTGTACGGCGCGGAGGCGGCCGCCGACCTGCTGATGGACCCCGCGCTGTGGCAGAGCGTGGTGGACCAGCAGTACCGGCTGCTGACCACGCTGGACCGGTGGATCGAGCAGCTGGAACGCACCCACGAGACGCGTGCGGCGGCCGGTGTCAAGGCCGGCGAGGCGGTCCGCGCGCAGGCCGACCGCACGCTCCTCGCCGCCCTCGGCAAGGGGACCAGGCGCACCACGGCCGCCGACGCCGACGCCTCCTACGCCGCCTGCAGACTGGTCGCCGAGGCGGCGGGCATCACCCTCGCGGAGCCTGCCCAGTCGGGCGCCGGGAGCGACCGCCTCGACCCGGTCGAGCGGGTGGCCCTCGCCTCCCGGATCCGTACCCGGGCGGTACGCCTGGACGGCCGCTGGTGGCGGGAGAACGTCGGCCCGCTGGTCGGGCACCGGGCCCTGTCCGGAGCGCCGGTCGCCCTGCTGTGGCGGCGCGGCGGCTATGTGGCCGTCCATCCGGCGACCGGCCGCGAGACCCCCGTCGAGAAGGCGAACGCGGCGGAGTTCGAGCCGCGCGCGGTGATGTTCTACCGGCCGCTGCCCGACAACGCGCTCAGCCCGCTCGGCCTGCTCCGCTTCAGCCTGCGCGGCTCGGGCGGCGACCTCGGCAGTCTGCTCCTGGCGGGGCTGGTGACCGTGGCCATCGGGGCGCTGGTGCCGATCGCGACCGGCAAGGTGCTGGGCGACTACGTGCCGAAGGCCCAGACGGGCCTGATCGCGCAGGTCTGCCTGGCGGTGATGATCAGCGCGGTGGTGTCGGCCGCCTTCACGCTGCTGGAGAACCTGACGATCCTGCGGCTGGAGGGCCGGATCGAGGCGACCCTGCAACCGGCCGTCTGGGACCGGCTGCTGCGGCTGCCGACCAGGTTCTTCACACAGCGCTCCACCGGCGAGCTGGCCGGCGCGGCGATGGGCGTCAGCGCGATGCGCCGGGTGCTGGCGGGGGTCGGGCCGGTGGTCGCCCAGTCGGTGACCGTCGGCGCGATGAACCTGGGCCTGCTGTTCTGGTACAGCGTGCCGATGGCGCTGGCGGCCCTCGCCATGCTCGTCGTCATCGCCGCCCTGTTCCTGGGGCTCGGGCTGTGGCAGGTGCGCTGGCAGCGCCGCCTCGTGGTGCTCGGCAACCGGCTGAACAACCAGGCGTTCCAGACCCTGCGGGGCCTGCCGAAGCTGCGGGTGGCGGCGGCCGAGAACTACGCCTACGCCGCCTGGGCGACCGAGTTCGCGCGCAGCCGGGAGCTGCAGCAGAAGGTGGGCCGGATCAAGAACCTCACCTCGGTGCTGGGCTCGGTCTATCTCCCGGTCTGCACCCTGCTGATGTTCATGCTGCTGGCAGGCCCGGCGAAAGGCGCCATGGACGCGGCGGCCTTCCTCACCTTCAACACGTCGGTGACGATGCTGCTCACCTCGGTCACCCAGCTGACCGGCTCCTTCGTGTCGGCGGTGGCCGCACTGCCGCTCTTCGAGGAGATCAAGCCGGTCCTCCAGGCCGCCCCGGAGGTCCGCACCGCCAGCACCCGCCCCGGCCCGCTGTCCGGCGCGGTCGAGGCCCGGCGCCTCTCCTTCCGGTACGCGGACGACGGTCCGCTGGTCCTGGACGACGTCTCGTTCGCCGTCCGTCCGGGCGAGTTCGTGGCGATCGTCGGCCCCAGCGGCTGCGGCAAGTCGACGCTGCTGCGGCTGCTGATCGGCTTCGACAGGCCGGTCTCGGGGAGTGTGCTGTACGACGGCCAGGACCTGGGCGCGCTCGACCAGTCCGCGGTCCGCCGCCAGTGCGGGGTGGTGCTCCAGCACGCGCAGCCGTTCACCGGCTCGATCCTGGACGTCATCTGCGGCACCGAGCCCTACACCCCCGAGGAGGCGATGGCCGCGGCCGAGCTGGCGGGGCTCGCCGAGGACATCAGGCGGATGCCGATGGGGCTGCACACGATCGTCGCCGGGAGCGGCGCGATCTCGGGCGGCCAGCGGCAGCGGCTGATGATCGCCCAGGCGCTGATCCGGCGTCCGCGGATCCTGTACTTCGACGAGGCGACGAGCGCACTCGACAACGACACCCAGCGCACGGTCATCGAGAGCACCCGCAAGCTGAACGCCACCCGGATCGTGATCGCCCACCGGTTGTCGACGGTCATGGACGCCGACCGGGTGATCGTGATGGAGGACGGCAAGGTCGCCGAGCAGGGGCGGCCGGCCGACCTGCTCGCCGACACCGGCGGGCGCCTGCACGAGCTGGTACGGCGGCAGCTGGCGTGACCGCTCAGGCATAGAGCCGACGCGCCCTCCCCCCGGGGGGGCGCATTCACCGTTTCCTGGTTTCCCCTCGCCCGGGACGCTCACCCGACCGCACCAGCGAAACGTTGCCGTTTCGCAGAAAGTCGTCTAGGCTCGATGTGTACGAAACCGTTTCGTTCGCGGTGCTGCAGGTGCCGTGTCCCCGAAGCGGCTTCCCGGCTGTCCCCGAACGACTTCCCTGGAGTGGTTCCCGCATGTCTGAGAAGACCCTGACCGACGACGGCCTCGTCGGTGCCGAGGAGGCACCGCCGGCCGCCCCGGCGAAGCGGTGGTGGATCCTCGCGGTCATCGCCATCGCCCAGCTGATGGTGGTGCTCGACGCCACGATCGTGAACATCGCCTTGCCATCCGCCCAGGCCGACCTCGGATTCTCCGACGGCAACCGGCAGTGGATCGTCACGGCCTACGCACTCAGCTTCGCCTCCCTGCTGCTGCTCGGCGGCCGGATCGCCGACCTGTTCGGCCGCAAGACCGCCTTCCTCGTAGGCGTCGCCGGCTTCGCCGCCGTGTCGGCGCTGGGCGGCGCCGCGAACGGCTTCGGGATGCTGGTCACCGCACGCGCCCTGCAGGGCGCCTTCGGCGCGCTGCTCGCCCCGACCGCGCTCTCGCTGCTCAACACCACCTTCACCGACGCCCGTGAGCGGGCCCGCGCCTTCAGTGTGTACGGTGCCATCGCCGGTGCCGGCGGCGCGGTGGGCCTGCTGCTCGGCGGTGTCCTGACCGACACGTTCGACTGGCGCTCGACCCTGTACGTGAACGTCGCGATCGCCGTCGTCGCCTTCGCGGGCGGCATGGCCCTGCTGCACAACCACCGGGACGCCGGGAACTCCAAGCTGGACGTCCTGGGCACGGTTCTGGTCGCGGCCGGTCTGTTCTCGCTGGTCTACGGCTTCTCCAACGCCGAGACGCACGACTGGGGCTCGCCGCTGACCTGGGGCTTCCTGATCGCGGGTGTGGTGCTCCTGGCGGCCTTCGCCTGGTGGCAGACCAAGGCCTCGCACCCGCTGCTGCCGCTGGGCATCCTGATGGACCGCAACCGGGCGGCCTCGCTGCTCACGGTGCTGATCTCCGCCGGCGGCATGTTCGGCGTGTTTCTCTTCCTCACCTACTACCTGCAGCTGAACCTCGGCTTCAGCCCGACGAAGACCGGCGTGGCGTTCCTGCCGATGATCGCCGGCCTGATGGTGACGGCGCAGCTCGGCACCCAGGCCCTGCTGCCGCGGATCGGACCGAAGGTCGTCATCCCGCTGGGCTTCGCGGTCTCCGCGGCCGGCATGGCCTGGCTGACCGGCATCGGCGTCGGCTCCAGCTACGTCAGCGCGGTGCTCCCGCAGCTGGTCATCACCGGCCTCGGCCTCGGCCTGGTCATGCCCGCGGCCATGCAGCTGGGCACGGGCGGAGTGACGGCCGACGAGGCGGGCGTCGCCTCGGCCACGGTCAACGCCATGCAGCAGGTGGGCGGTTCGATCGGTACGGCGCTGCTCAACACGCTCGCGGCGAGTGCGGCGACGGACTACCTGTCCGGCCGGGACGCGACCAGCAAGCTGGTGCAGGCGCAGGCCACCATCGAGAGCTACACGACCGCGTTCTGGTGGTCGGCCGGTCTGTTCGCGGCGGGCGCGGTGATCGCCTTCGTGCTGTTCCGCGCGGGGGTGCCGCAGCAGGACGCCGACGCGGCGCCGGTCGTCCACATGTGACTCCCGCGGAGCCGCAGGGAGCGAAGGGGCCGAGGGGTCGCCGTCAGCAGGGAGACGGTGGCCCCTCGCCGTTGCCGGGTGTGGGTCACGTCCGCCGCTCCCCGGCGTTCCCCGGGACAGGGCCCCCACGGGGGGGCGGTGTTTGCCCGGGTCGGGGGGGGGCCCCCCCCCCGCCCGG
>NZ_JBFAXI010000117.1:0-26923 GCF_040680735.1 Streptomyces sp. NPDC051987
GCGCTGGCCTTCGGCAAGACCGCCGACGAGGTCCGCGCGGAGGGTGTCCCCGAGGAGCAGGTGGCGCACCGCACCTTCCAGGGCAACCACCCCACCACCACGATCCTGGCGCGCGAACTCACCCCGTCGGTCCTCGGCCAGCTCGTCGCCCTCTACGAGCACAAGGTCTTCGTGCAGGGCGCGATCTGGAACATCGACTCCTTCGACCAGTGGGGCGTGGAGCTGGGCAAGGTGCTCGCCAAGCGCATCGAGCCCGCCCTCACCGAAGGCGCCGAGGTGCCCGGCCTCGACCCGTCCACCACCGCCCTCGTCTCGACGTACCGCACGCTCAAGGAAGTGAACTGACATGACAGCCATGCAGCTGGGCCTCATCGGCCTCGGCAAGATGGGCGGCAACATGCGCGAGCGCATCCGCCGCGCGGGCCACACCGTCATCGGGTACGACCGCAACCCCGACGTCTCCGACGTGAAGTCCCTGGAAGAACTGGTCGAGAAGCTGGACGCCCCGCGCACGGTGTGGGTGATGGTCCCGGCCGGCCACGCCACCCAGTCCGTCGTGGACGAACTCAAGGACCTGCTGTCCGAGGGCGACACGGTGGTCGACGGCGGCAACTCCCGCTGGACGGACGACGAGAAGCACGCCGCCGAACTCGGCATCAAGGGCATCGGGTTCGTCGACGCCGGTGTCTCCGGCGGTGTGTGGGGCCTGCAGAACGGCTACGCCCTGATGGTCGGCGGCGACAAGGAGCACGTGCAGCGTCTGGAGCCGATCTTCGAGGCGCTCAAGCCGGAGGGCCCGTACGGCTACGTCCACGCCGGCAAGGTCGGCGCCGGGCACTTCTCCAAGATGGTCCACAACGGCATCGAGTACGCCATGATGCAGGCGTACGCCGAGGGCTGGGAGCTCCTGGAGAAGGTCAAGTCGGTGGACAACGTCCGTGAGGTCTTCCGCTCCTGGCAGGAGGGCACCGTCATCCGCTCCTGGCTGCTCGACCTCGCGGTCAACGCCCTGGACGACGACGAGCACCTGGACAAGCTGAAGGGCTTCGCGCAGGACTCCGGCGAGGGCCGCTGGACCGTCGAGGCGGCCATCGACAACGCGGTCCCGCTGCCGGCGATCACGGCCTCGCTCTTCGCCCGGTTCGCCTCCCGCCAGGACGACTCCCCGCAGATGAAGATGGTCGCGGCGCTGCGCAACCAGTTCGGCGGCCACGCCGTCGAGTCGAAGGAGTAGTGCGCGGTGGGGGACCTGCTCCTGGTCCGCCACGGTGAGACGGAGTGGAGCCTGTCGGGACAGCACACCAGCTGGACCGACCTGCCCCTCACCCAGCACGGCGAGGAACAGGCCAAGTCACTCGCTCCGCTGCTCACCGGCCGGGCCTACGCACTGGCGCTGTCCAGCCCGCTGGGCCGCGCGACACGCACGGCCGAACTGGCCGGTCTGACGGGGGTCGTGCCCGACCCCGACCTGCACGAGTGGGACTACGGCGGCTACGAGGGCGTCACCACGGCGGAGATCCACCGCTCCCGCCCCGACTGGTACCTGTGGACCGACGGCGTCCCGCCGGGCCCCGAGGGCCATCCCGGCGAGTCCCCGGAGCAGGTCGGCGCGCGGGCCGACCGGGTGCTAGGGAAGGTGGAGAGCGCGCTCGCCGCCGGCACGGGCGACGTGATCGTGGTGGCCCACGCCCACTTCCTGCGCGTGCTGACCGCGCGCCGCCTGGGGCTGCCGCCCGCCGAGGGCAGGCTGTTCCAGCTCGCGACCGGGACGGTCAGCCGGCTGTCCACCGAGCACGGGTGGCCCGTGATCGCGGAGTGGAACAAGCAGCCGTAGGACATCGCTGACGGCCCGCCGGTGACAACTGGCGGGCCGTTTCGACATGTTGGCGCCCAGCGGTCACCGGCAACGCTGCCGGGGCGGCCTCGCGGCAAGTTTCTACGGCCCCTTTCCTAACCCCTTGTCGAAAGTCCGGGAAGCCCATAGCCTGACGCGGCGCCGGTGCCGTCGTACGCCCCGGCCCGGCCGTGACGGGATGGGAGGGGCAGCCGCGTGAAGCGCACATCGCGTGACATCCGCACCGCGAACCGCTACGAGGTGCTGCGCCAGATCATCGCCCGGTCCCCCACCTCGCGGCAGACCCTGGCGGCCGCGACCGGGCTGAGCGTGGCCACGGTCGCCACCCTCGTCGGCGAGCTGCTCGACCTCCGGATGATCACCGAGGTGGGCTTCGAGGACTCGGCGGGCGGCCGTCCCCGGGGGCTGGTGGCGGTCAACTCCGCGGGCGGCGCGCTGATCGGCGTCGACATGGCGGAGACGTACGTCCGGGTGGAGCTGTTCGACCTGGGGCTGAACGTGCTGGCCCGCGCGGTGGAGGACATGCGCCCCGGGGAGAGCCGGCCCGAGCAGGCCGTCGCCCATGTCGCCACCGCCGTCGGCGCGGTGGTCGCCCAGGCCGGGGTCGAGGGCGCGCGGGTGCTGGGAGCCGGGGTGAGCGTGCCGGGGCAGGTGGACCGGGCCACCGGCATCGCCGAGTACGCGCCCAACTGGGACTGGCACGACGTGCCGCTGCTCGACCTGCTCTCCGACCACATCGCCTACCCCCTCCACCTGGACAATCCGCTGCGCGCCTGCGCGGTGGCCGAGCAGTGGTTCGGAGCGGCCCGCGGGCGCGAGGACGCCGTGGTCGTGAACCTCGGCACCGGCGTGGGCGCGGGGCTGGTGCTGGGCGGCGGGCTGTACCGCGGGGTGAGCAACAGCGCCGGGGAGTGGGGCCACACGACGCTCGTGCTGGACGGGCGGCTGTGCCACTGCGGCAACCACGGCTGCGTCGAGACGTACGTGGGCGCCCCCGGGATCATGCTCAACCTGCGCGAACTGAGCCCACGCTCCACGCTGTTGCACCCCGAGGACCAGACGGCGACCATCGACGCCCTGGCCCGCGGGGTCGCCGCGGGCGACCCGGTGGCCGTCAAGGTGGTCCGGGACACGGCCCGTTACCTGGGGGCGGCCATCGCGGACCTGGTGAACCTGGTCAACCCCGAAGTGGTCGTGCTGAGCAGCTGGGTCGCCAGGAAGCTGGGCGCACCGCTCCTCGACGAAGTGCGCGAGGCCGTCCGGCGGCACGCGCTGCGGCGGCCGTTCGCCGCCACCGAGATCGTCCTCTCCCCCGTCCCGACCGACCCGGTCTGCCTGGGCGCGGCCACGTTCGCGCTGGAGGGCGCCCTGCAGGCCGTGGGGCAGAGGGCACCGAAACGCACCACCCCCGTACGGAGCCGTACCGCACCGCCTTCATGACGACGGAAGGGTTGCCATGCCCCACCCCCACCGCAGCAGACCGGTCCTCCTGACGGCCGCGGCCGCACTGGCCGTCGCCGCGCCCCTGCTGTCCGCCCCGCCCTCCTCGGCCGCCACCGGCACCAGCCTGGCCGCCGAGGTGTCCCCGCACGCCGCCCAGACCATCGACGACATCGGCGTCTCGGGCGCCTGGTGGGTCAACGACCTCCAGCACTTCTCCCCCAAGGTCCAGGCCCGGGTGGCGAAGCTGCTCTTCTCCAAGGAGGGCCTGGACCTCAGCGCGTACCGCTACAACATCGGCGGCGGCGGGGTCGCGGTCAGCACCCCGGCCCGGGTCGCCGAGGACTTCCTGAACCCCGACGGCTCCTACGACTGGAACCGGGACAAGGGCGGCCGGACGTTCCTCGGGTACGCCGCGAAGTACGGCGTCGAGGACCTGATCGGCTTCGTCAACAGCGCGCCCGCCCAGTGGACCACCAACGGGCAGAGCTGCGGCGGCCAGTTGAAGCCGGAGAACGAGGGCGACTACGCCAGATACATCGCCGACGTGACCCAGCACTTCGCCGGTCAGGGCGTCGATCTGGACTACATCAGCCCCTTCAACGAGCCGGACAACGACTTCGGTTCGTGCGGCCAGGAGGGCATGCAGGTCACCGTCGACCAGCGCGACGACATCGTGCGGGCGCTCGGCGCCGAGCAGCGGGCCCGGCACCAGAAGACCTCGATCATCGCCGACGAGTCCAGCCAGACGACCCAGTTCGTCTCCGAGCTGCCGCAGTGGATCTCGCAGCCCGGCACCGCACAGTACGTGTCCGCGCTGGCGCACCACACCTACAACAACCCCAGCGACGGCCAGCTCGGCAACGTGTACGAGACGTCGCGGACGGTCGGCCAGAAGTCCTGGGCCAGCGAGATCTGCTGCTTCGGCAAGGGCTCGACCGGCTGGAACCAGGAGTACGACCCGACCATCGACAACGCCCTGCTGATGTCCCGCATCATCTACAAGGACTTCGCGAGCGCCCACGACTCGGCCTTCCAGTGGTGGGTGGCACTGGCCAGCGGCTACGGCACCGACCCGTACGCGAAGAACGACGTCGGCTGGAACGACGGCCTGATCTACTACGACCCCGACTACGCGACGGACGGCAACCAGACGCTGTACTTCACCAAGCGGTACTACGCGCTCGGCCAGTACAGCAAGTTCGTCCGGCCCGGCTCGGTCGCGCACAACGTGACCGGGGCGCCGGCCGGGGTCGAGGTGTCGGCGTACGACAGCGACGGGAAGTGGGTGGTCGTGGTCAACAACCACAACGCCACCGACACCCCGCTGAGTCTGCACTTCAACAACGCGGCGCCGAAACGGGCCAGGGACGCGGTGCGCACGTCGGCCACCGAGGACTGGGCCGACGTCGCCGAGCCGTCGGTGACCTCGGGGACCCTCTCCGCGACCCTGGCGGCCCGCTCGATCACGACCTACGTCCTCGACCAGAAGGGCCAGAAGGGCGACGGCACGTCGGCCGTCACCGGGGCGCTGGCGGGCAGGCAGTCCGGCAAGTGCCTGACGGCGGGGGCCTCCGGGGCCGCCATCGCCACCTGCACGGGCGCGGCGGACCAGTCGTGGTCGTACGACGCGGACGGCACCCTGAAGGGCGCGAACGGCTATCTGACGGCGTCGGGTTCCGGCCTGACGGCCACCGCCGACCCCACCGGTGACGCGAGCCAGCGCTGGCTGCTGAACGCCAACGGGCAGATCCTCAGCGAGGCGTCCGGCAAGTGCCTGGACGTCAGCGGGCAGGCCACCGCCGACGGCAGCAAGGTGATCCTCTACAGCTGCAACAGCGGCAGCAACGAGGCCTGGACCAGACAGTAGCCGACCGGCCTCCCCACGGACCGAGGGCCGCCGCACCCTGACGCGGCGGCCCTCAACTCGCTTTGTTCGCCCTCCTGTTCGCCATGCCGAACGGGGTACAACGTTTCGCGCAGACTTCGTCCAACCTCTTGCCGAAGTGTTAGCCGAAGGTTAACGTCCCGCTCCGCAACGCAATTTCAGCCATCTGGTTCCGGGGTCCCACGGGCCGTCAGGCACAGCCGCACTCGACAGACAAGGACGTCAGCATGTCGGCACTCAGCAACACCAACTGGTCCCGCCGGTCTCTCTTCCGGGCGGCAGCGGGCATGGCCGCCGCCGGCACCCTGGCCGCCTGCGGCAGCAACAACGGGCGGGGCGGTTCCGGCGGGTCCGGTTCGGGTCCGCAGCTCACCCAGTACTTCCACGCCTACGGCGAGGCCGGCACCGAGCAGGCCCTCAAGCGGTACGCGGCGGCCTACAAGAAGGCCGATGTCAGCACCAGCTGGATCACCGGCAACAACTTCGAGTCCGCGCTCTTCGCGTCGCTGCTGACCAAGAAGGCACCCGACGTCTTCGAGTTCCACCCGCAGCTGCAGTTGGTCAAGAGCGGTCAGGTGGCGGACCTGAGCGACCTCATCGACCCGGTCAAGGACGACTTCAACCCGAACGACATCAACTCCCACACGGTCGACGGCAAGATCTACGGGATCCGGATGATCGACGACCCGCAGTTCTTCTACTACCGCAAGTCGATGCTGGAGAAGGCCAAGGTCGACGTGCCGACCACGCTCGACGAGCTGATCGAGGCCGCGGCCAAGCTCACCACGAACAAGGTCAAGGGCGTCTTCCTCGGCAATGACTTCACCGCGATCCAGAACACCCTGATCTGGTCGGCCGGCGCCGACACCCTCGACGCGAAGAACCAGATCGCCTACCACACGCCGGGAGTCATCGAGGGCCTGAAGAAGCTCCGCACCCTGTTCACCAGCGGGCACGTCCTCCTCGACGCCCCGACCGACTTCTGGGACCCGTCCTCGCTCAACCAGGGTCTGTGCGCCATCCAGTGGGGCGGCATGTGGTCCATGCCGGCCATGCAGCAGGCCCTCGGCGACGACCTCGGCATCTTCCCGTTCCCGAAGATCGGCAGCGCGGGCAAGCTGTCCGTGTACAACGGCGGCTGGTCGATCTTCGTCAACGCCAAGGGCAAGAACGTCGACGCGGCCAAGGAATACGTCAAGTGGCTGTGGATCGACCAGAAGCAGTACCAGGAGGACTGGGCCACCTCCTACGGCTTCCACATCCCGCCGCGCACCTCGATAGCCCAGTCGGCCACCAAGCTGAAGTCGGGCCTGCCCGCCGAGGGCGTCAAGCTCTTCACCGACTACGGCCACTTCGACAACATCGGCTTCGACCAGACCATGATCACCGCCTTCAACGACGTGATCGCGTCCTCCGTGCGCAAGAACGGCGACCCCGAGGCCGCGCTCGACGCCTGCGACAAGAAGGTCAACGTCGAGCTCAAGAAGCTGTTCGGATAGGCCGCCGGGAAGACCACGACATGTCGACCACCACCGCACGCGGGGTCGCCCAGCCCGCCCCGGCCAAGGCCTCCCCGGCCCGGCCGCGGCGGGGCCTGCGGGGCAATCCGACGCTCAACTTCTGGCTCTTCACCGGTCCGTTCCTCATCGGCCTGGTGATCTTCGTCTTCGTGCCGATCGTCTGGAGCATCTGGCTCAGCTTCTTCGACGCCCGGTACACGGTCACGCCGAGCCACTTCATCGGCTTCGGCAACTACCAGCAGATCCTGACCAACAGCAACTTCCCTGACTCGCTGGTCACGTTCACGGTGTTCGCCGCGTTCATCGTGCCGACCACGTGGGCCCTGTCGCTGGGGCTCGCGCTGCTGGTGAACCGACTGCGGTTCATGCGGGCGTTCTTCCGGTCGGTGTTCTTCCTGCCCACCGCCGTCTCCTACGTGGCCGCGGCGCTGATCTGGAAGATGTCCATCTTCAACGGTGTCCGGTTCGGCCTGGCGAACACCGTCATGAGCTGGTTCGGCGTGGACAACACGTCCTGGATCTCCAACCCGAGCCCGCCCTGGTACTGGCTGGTCATCGTGACCCTGCGGCTGTGGATCCAGGCCGGTTTCTACATGATCCTGTTCCTGGCGGCGCTGCAGAACATTCCGCCGGAGCTGTACGAGGCCGCGTCGATCGACGGCGCCAAGCCGGGCTGGCAGACCTTCCGGTACATCACGCTGCCCCAGCTGAGGGCCACCTCGACCGCGGTGATCCTGCTGCTGCTGATCGCCGCCTACCAGGCGTTCGACGAGTTCTTCAACATCATCCAGACGAAGGCGACCTGGGCGCAGACACCGCTCATGGAGCTGTACAAGACGGCCCTCGGCACCGACCAGGACTACGGCGCCGGCAGCGCGGGCGCGGTCATCCTGTCGTTGCTGATCCTTGTCGTCACGCTGGTCCAGGGCAGGATCATGGGCTTCGGCGGAGGGGAGGAGAAGTGACCGTCACCGCACCGCATGTCCGCAAGGACCGCAAGAAGCGCGGAGTCCTCGGCAACACGGGGCTGTACATCGCCGTCAGCGTCGCCGCCTTCCTCTTCCTCATCCCCTTCTACCTGATCGTCCGCAACGCGCTCTCCACCGACCCGGAGATCACGGGCGAGAACTGGAAGCTGCTGCCCTCCTTCCAGTGGGGCAACATCTCCGAACTCTTCGACGACCCCACCGTCGAGTTCGCCCACTCCATGTGGAACTCCACGGTCATCGCCGTGCTGAGCACCGTCGGCACCCTGCTGTTCTGCTCCATGGCCGGCTACGGTCTCGCCCGCATCCCCTACCAGCACGCCAACAAGGTCTTCTACGCCGTTCTGGCCACCCTGATGGTCCCCACGGCCGTCACCTTCGTGCCCAGTTTCGTGCTGGTCTCGTCCCTCGGCTGGATCGACACCTACCGCGGCATGATCGTCCCGGGTCTGTTCAGTGGTTTCACCTGCTTCCTCTTCCGGCAGTACTTCCTGGGATTCCCCAAGGAGCTGGAGGAGGCGGCACGCGTGGACGGGCTCGGCTACTGGGGCGCGTACTGGCGGATCGTCGTCCCCAACTCGCTGAACTTCTTCGCGGCGATGGCCACGATCACGTTCATCAGCGGCTGGAACGCCTTCCTGTGGCCGCTGGTCATCGGCCAGGACCCGCACGCCTGGACCGTGCAGGTCGCGCTCTCCTCGTTCATGACCAACCAGACCGTGAACTTCCATCTGATCTTCATGGCCACCGCCATCTCCATCCTGCCCCTGGTGTTCGTCTTCCTCTTCCTCCAGCGCTGGCTGGTCCAGGGGATCGCGCAGACCGGCATCAAGGGCTGATTCGGCTGAACCGCACCGCCCTGGAGGGCCCCGGACCCTGCGTGGTCCGGGGCCCGCGGTCCGTTCAGCCTCCGTGCCCGGCGGCCCCGCAGCGGTACAGGGTGTAGCGCGCGACACGGACCGGTGCGCAGTGGCCGATGGCCCAGCGGACCAGGGCCCGGCCCGGGGTCCTGGCGCCCCGGGCGCGGTGGGTGAGGTCGGCCGGGGAGAGCAGGACGTAGCGGAGCCGGCCGGTGTCGATCAGGTGGTGGAAGGTGCCGGGCGCGGGGTAGGGCACATGGGCGGTGAAGCCGCCGATCGGGAGGATGGAGGCGTTGTCCGAGAGGATGTACGGCGCGGCCATCTGCCAGCGGGGCACGGCGGCCAGGTAGCGGGCGCCGTCGCGGTGGGCGGTGAGGTAGGCGAGGACGCGCCGCTGCTCCGGGGTCAGGGCGGCGGCGCCGTTGCGAGTGGCGATGCTGCCGGGGCCGATCCGGCCGAAGCCGCCGGGCTGGTTGTAGCGCAGGGAGGTCGCGGACGCGGACCAGACGGTGGGGACGACCAGGACCGCCGCGAGGGCGACGATCAGGGCGGTGCGGCGCGGACGTGACCCGCCGACGGCGAAGAGGACCAGGGCGGGCAGGCCCAGGATCGCGGCGACGCCGACCGCCCAGGGGAAGAAGCGGGGGTAGTGCAGGGTGAGGGCCGCGCACCAGCCGATGTCGACGGCGAGGACCGCGCAGAGGACGCCCCGGCGCCGCACCCGGGTCACGGCGGTCGCGGCCAGGGCCGACAGGCCGACCGCCACCACCCCCATGTAGTAGGTGTGGCCGGTCACGCTGCCGAAGCTGAACACCAGGAAGAACGTCACCAGCCAGGTCCCCCACAGCAGGTACCCGGCCAGGAAGGGGTCGGTGCGCGGCGGGCGGCGCCGCCACAGGGTCACCAGCCCGGCGGCCAGGCCCAGCGCCGCCAGCGGGTACAGCCAGCCCGTCTGGCTGGCCAGCCCGGGGCTGAACATCTTCCAGACGCTGTCGCCCATCCCGGCCGACGCCCTGCTGTGCGCCCGGTCGGCGACGATGCTCCCGGTGCCGGCCGCGTCGACGCCCAGTGCCTGGAAGCGGGTCAGGAAGTTGTAGCCGACGACCAGCGCGACCGGTGAGTTGTCGGTGGTGCCGTCGAGGTAGGGGCGGTCGGCGGCCGGGGTGAGACCGGCGGCCAGCATCCATGACAGGGACACCACCAGCATGACCGCCCCGGACACGGCGAGGTCCCGGATCCGGCGGCGGACCGTGGTCGGCGCGGCCACCAGGTAGGTCACGGCCAGCGCGGGCAGCACCGCCCAGGCCTCCAGCATCTTGCACTGGAAGGCCACCCCGACCCAGACGCCCGCCAGGACGAGGGGGCGCAGCCGGGCGCCGGCGGTGGCCCGCTGGGTGGCCTCGGCGGCCAGCAGCAACAGCAGCACGAACGGCGCGTCCTCGGTGACCGAACGGCCGAGGCCCACGGTCACCGGGGTGAGCGTGAGGAAGGCGGCGGCCAGCAGCCCTGCCGGGACGCCGGCCCAGCGCCGTACCACCACGTGCAGCAGGACCACCGAGGCGATGCCCTCCAGGGCCTGCGGGACCACCAGGGACCACGGGTGGAAGCCGAGGACCAGCGCCGACAGGGCCTGTGGCCACAGGAAGCCGGGCAGCTTGTCCAGGGTGATGGAGCCCGCCGGGTCGAAGGAGCCGTAGAGGAAGGCGACCGGGTTGTCGGTCATGCTGCGGACCGCGCTCGCGTAGAAGGTGTGGTACGCGCTGTGCCAGATGCCCCAGAAGAAGAGCAGCGCGGCGACGGTGACGATGCCGGCGAGGATCGGGCGCTCGTAGCGCTGGGCACGGCCGCGCGGCCGCGGCGGCGAGGGGGGCGGCCCCTCGGCACGGACGAGCGGCTCGGCGCTGACAGGGCTCGGCATCGCGGACGGCCTCCAGGACTCCCGGTGTCCGGGGTTTCCGACGCGCCCCGGAGTGCTACGGCCTGTAGGACGAGTGGATTCCGGCGAACGTCACGTCCTGGTTGTCAAGGAACATTCAGGATGTTCGTGAGGATCGGTCATGGAACCTGTAAGAATCCCGCACCCTGCCTGTGGCTCACCGCCCGGCGTGCTGGGCCGCGAGGCGTACCGGGGCGTTCTGGGCGCCGTAGCCGCGATACCCGGGCTCCCGCTCGACGAGTTCGAAGAACACCCGTCCGACCGTCCGGGTGTAGCAGTGCCGGAACACCCCGCCCGCGTCCCGGTCGTAGAGGATGCCGAGGTCGCGGTACGTCTCCAGCTCACCGTCGGCGAACTCGTACCGGGCGGCCAGGTCGTCGTGGTAGTTGGCGGGGATGGGCAGCAGACCGCCACCGGCCGCCCGGAAGGCACGGGCGGCGGCGGCCACGTCCGCGACGGCCAGGGCGATGTGCTGGGCGTGCAGGGTGTCGTCGGCCGGGGCGGCGCCGACCCCGAGGGCGATCCGGACGCTGCCGTCGGCGTTGGTGACGGCGCGGGAGCGCAGCAGCCCGTAGGGGTCGGCGACCTCGACGCTCTCCTGGGCGTGCAGGCCGAGGACGCTGCGGTGGAAGAGGGTCGCCTCGTCGTACTGGTGCCAGGGCTGGGTGAGCGCGAGGTGGTCGATGTGCGCCGGGCCCGGCGCCGGATCGTGCGGCACCTCGGCGAAGTCGGCCCGCCAGTCGGCGAGTCGGGGGCCGTGGTCGGTGGCGCAGAAGAACAGTTCCGTGCCGTCGGGGGCGGCGACCGCGTCGAGCGGTGCGTCCCCCGGGGCGCGCCGGCGGGGCAGCACGGGGGCGAGCAGGGCCTCGGCACGGCGGGCGGCGGCTCGCGGGTCCGGTGACCCGAGGCCGACAGCGGCGAGACCCGTGCCCTCACGGCGGGCGGCGGGACCGGTGTTGACCAGGATCCGGGCCTCGCCCTGCTCCCACAGGTCGACGGGCTTGCTCCGATGACGCGCGGTCCGGGCGAAGCCGAGGGCGCCGAGCAGCGCCGACACCGGCTCGGCGTCGGGCGTGACGAGTTCGGCGAACTCGATCCCCGTCGGCACCACCGGTGGCGGCAACTCCCCCACTCCGACGGCTTCTTGCAGCACCAGCAGCGAACGGTGCGCGTCGACGGCGGTCGGGCCGGCCTCCGCCTGCCGGAAGACGTCGTTGAAGACTTCGAGGGAGAGCGGCCCGTCGTACCCGGTCCGCAGCACATGACGGACGAGCCCGGCCACGTCGAACCCGCCCTGCCCCGGGAAGCACCGGTAGTGCCGGCTCCACTGGAGCACGTCCATGGCGAGCAGCGGGGCGTCGGCCAGCTGGAGGAAGAAGATCTTCTCGCCGGGGATGTCCTCGATGCCCTTGGGGTCGGACCGCCGGGAGAGGATGTGGAAGCTGTCGAGGCAGGTGCCGAGGGCGGGGTGGCCGGCCGCCTCGACGATCCGCCACGCACGGTCGTACGTACTGACGTGCCGCCCCCAGGCGAGGGCCTCGTACGCGACGCGGATGCCGAAGTCCTGTGCCAGGTCGGCGAGTCGAGCCAGCTGGGAGGTGGCGAGACCGTCGTCGTCGATCGCGACCGGTGAGACGGAGGAACAGACGAGGACGGTGTCGGCGCCCAGTTCCCGCATGAGCTCGAACTTGTGCCGGGCGCGCCGCAGATTGCGCGCGAACTCGTCGTCGGGGACGGCTTCGATGTCCCGCATGGGCTGGTAGAGATCGACGGTCAGCCCGAGATCGGCGCACCGAGTCCCGATCTCACGGGGCGAGAGCGGACTGGCGAGCAGATCGTTCTCGAAGATCTCGACCCCGTCGAACCCGGCCCGCGAGGCGGCGGTGAGCTTTTCGGTGAGGGATCCGCTGAGCGAGACGGTAGCGATGGAAGTACGCATGGCCCTTTCCTTACGTCCACGACAGCGCCCCGTCAGGGGCGCGAGGAACTGCGCGACCAGCCACAACGGACCGGCATCCGTCACACGACCCGCCCTGCGGAGCTCCCGGCCAGCTCTGCGATGTCTGCGAGCATCCGCGCACTGTCCGGCTGCCGCCCCGTGAACAACCGAAACGCGTCCACGGCCTGGAACACGGCCATCCCGCCCCCGTCGAGCACCGCACACCCCTCCGCCCGAGCGGTCCGCACCAGCTCGGTCTCCAGCGGCCGGTACACGACCTCAGCCACCCACAACCCGGGATGCAGCAACTCCGCGGGCACCGGCAGCCCCGGATGCGCGGCCATCCCCGTCGGCGTCGCGTGCACCAGCCCGTCCGCACCGGTCAGCAGGTCCGGCAGCCGGTCCAGGCCCGCGGCCACCGCGCGCCCCGCGCCGAAATGCCGGTTCAGCGAGCCCGCGAGTTCCACGGCCCGCTCGGCCACCGCGTCCACGACGGTGACCCGCCCGGCCCCCAACGTGAGCGTCGCGTGGGCGACGGCGGCCCCGGCGCCCCCGGCACCCAGCTGCACCACCCGCTGCAGCGGAGCGTCCGGCAGCCCGCGCGCGAACGACGCCGCGAACCCGGTCACGTCCGTGTTGTGACCGACCGCCCTTCCGTCGGCCTCGAAGACCACCGTGTTGACCGCGCCGAGCGCCTCGGCCTGCGGGGCGAGCACGTCGAGGTGCTCGATGACGAGCTGCTTGCACGGGTGCGTGATGTTCAGCCCGTCGAAGCCGAGGTCCCGCGCGGCCCGCACGAGCTCCCCCACGGCCTGTGGCGGAACGCCGACCACGTCGATGTCGATCAGCCGGTACAGGTACCGCAGCCCCTGCCGGTCGGCCTCGCGCTGGTGCAGGGCCGGGCTGAGCGACGGGCCGATGCCGGAGCCGATCAGTCCGACGAGATACGAGTCCTTGGCCACGTGGCCCTCCCGAGCGGCGTCACTAATGTACGAACCAGTACGTTAGCTATAACACCCCGGCGACCGCGAGGGAAGACCTCTCCGGGAACGCTCCGCCACGGGCTTCTACAATCTCCGGCACCGGCTGTCTCCCCGACGACAACCCGATAGGAACCCGATGACCAGCGTCGACGAACCGGCACAGACCAGCGGGCGGCTCCGTGACGCCGCCCGCACCCAGGCCGAGATCCTCGACGTGGCCACCCAGGAGTTCGCCCGGGCCGGCTACGACGGGGCCCGCGTCGACGAGATCGCGGCCCGCACCCGCACCACGAAGCGGATGATCTACTACTACTTCGGCGGCAAGGAGCAGCTGTTCACGGCGGTCCTGGAGCGCGCGTACGGCGTGATCCGCGAGGCGGAGCAGCAGCTGGACGTCGAGCACCTGGACCCGGTCGCGGCGATCCGCCGGCTCGCCGAGCTGACCTTCGACCACCACGAGCAGCACCCGGACTTCATCCGGCTGGTCAGCATCGAGAACATCCACGGCGCCGAGCACATCGCGGCCTCCGAGAAGCTCGGCAGGATCGGCTCGCCGGCGCTGGAGGTGATCCGCCGGATCCTGGCCGCCGGGCAGGAGTCCGGCCTGTTCACGGCCGACGTGGACGCCGTCGACCTGCACGCGATGATCAGCTCGTTCTGCTTCTTCCGGGTGGCGAACCGGGCCACCTTCCGCGCCCTCTTCGGCCGCGACCTGGTGGACCCGGCGCAGCGCGCGCACTACCGGGCCATGCTGGGCGACATGGTGATCGCCTACCTCACCGCGGAGCGCGCCGCGGACTGACCGCGCCGGGCGCCGGACACGGGAAGGGCCCGGACGGGACCGGCACGACCTCTTGACACCGGGGAAACGCGAGCGCAACATCCCTACCCATCGCGACTAACTACCCAGTGGGTTAATTAGCACCCGGCCCCTGGTCCGCCGACCCGTCATCCCTGGGAACCGGCCTTCTCCCCCGCCGCTCACTCCGCCTACGTTGGAGTTCCCCGAAGGAGCACCGCCGTGTCCGTCCCCGCCCAGCCCGCCGCCACCGCCGTACCACCCGGTGGCCAGCCGAGGAAGGCCGCCCTGGCCGCCTGGATCGGCAGCGCCCTGGAGTACTACGACTTCTTCGTCTACGGCAGCGCGGCCGCGCTGATCTTCCCGAAGGTCTTCTTCGACGCGTCGGACCCGGCCGACGCGACCCTGCTCTCGCTGGCCACGTTCGGTGTCGCGTACGCGGCCCGCCCGGTGGGCGCGCTGTTCCTCGGGCACTTCGGGGACCGGATCGGCCGCAAGAAGGTCATGGTCTTCACGCTGCTGCTGATGGGCCTGTCGACGTTCCTGATCGGCTGTCTGCCGACCCGCGCCCAGGTGGGCGGCCTGGCGCCGGTGCTGCTGGTGCTGTGCCGGGTGCTGCAGGGCATCTCGGCGGCCGGCGAGCAGGCCAGCGCCAGTTCCATGAGCCTCGAACACGCGCCGCCGAACCGGCGCGGCTTCTTCACCAGCTTCACGCTCGGCGGCACCCAGGGCGGTCAGCTGATCGCCACCCTGGTCTTCATCGCCGTCTCCCAGCTGCCCGAGGACCAGCTGATGTCCTGGGGCTGGCGGGTGCCGTTCTGGCTGAGTGTCGCGGTGGCCGTGGTCGGCTGGTTCATCCGGCGCAGGCTGGAGGAGACCCCGGCCTTCGCCGAGCAGGCGGCGACCGAGGGTGTCGTACGGCTGCCGCTGGTGACGCTGGTGCGGTACCACTGGGCGGACGTGCTGCGGGTGATCGGGGGCGCGCTGATCGCCTCGGTGAGCACCGTCTTCACGGTGTGGGCGCTGGCGTACGCGACGAGCGACTCGGTCGGGATGTCGAAGACGTCGATGCTGTGGGTGGGGGCGCTGGCGAACCTGGTGGCGCTGGGCGCGATCCCGGCGTGGGCGGCGCTGTCGGACCGGATCGGGCGGCGGCCGGTCTACCTGATCGGTGCGGTGGGCAGCGCGGTGGCGATGTTCGGCTACCTGTGGGCCATCTCCACCGGCTCGTACCCGCTGGTCATGCTCCTCGGGGTCGTGGCCTTCGGTCTCGTCTACAGCGCGGCGAACGGGGTCTGGCCGTCCTTCTACGGCGAGATGTTCTCGACCCGGGTGAGGTTGTCCGGCGTGGCGATCGGTACCCAGATCGGGTTCGCGGTGGCCGGTTTCGCGGTGACCTTCGCGGCGCGGATCGCGGGTCCGGGTGGCGACGACTGGTCGGCGGTGGCGCTGTTCACGGCCGCGCTGTGCGTGCCGCCGGTGATCGCCGCGCTGTCCGCCCGCGAGACCCACACGGTGGCCACCGAGGACCTCGGGTCCCGCACCACCCGCGAGGCGTCCCGGCCCAAGACCGTGGCCGCCTGAGGCCCCGTCCGGTCCTCCAGGCAGGCCCGCGTCCGCCCGGGGCGGCGTCCTGACGCCGTTCTGTCGGTTCATCAGCCGCCGGCTGACAGCCACGGCAGCCGCCGCGGGCCTCACCCCGACACCAGCAGCTCCGTCCACTCCCCCGCCACCCGCTCCAGCGAGAACCCCTCCCGGACCTGTTCGCGGGCCGTCGCCCCGGCGGACCGCCAGTCCTCCTGCTCGGCGAGGCCGATGATCGCGTCGGCCATCGCCTCGGGGGTGTCGTGGATCCAGCGCCGGTCGTAGATCTCGTCGGCGCCGGGCCAGGGCAGCAGCGCGGGGACGGCGCCGGAGGCCATGCCCTCGGCCGGGGCGAGGTGGAAGCTCTCGTCGTCGCTGGTGGACAGCACGTGGCCGATGCGGCGCAGCCAGTTGGGGATGTCGGGGCCGAACTGGTCGAAGACCACCGCCCCTTCGAGCAGCGGCGAGGTCTGCATGCGGCGCAGGACCGCGTCGTAGTGCGCGCGTTCCTCGGGCTTGTTCCAGATCCACCAGTACTCCCACGGCGGCTTGGACTTGACCGAGAGGTGCCAGCGCCGGTCGCGGGCGCGCAGCGCTTCGAGGACGTCGAGGCCGAGGTCGAGGCGTTTGCGGCTGGGCGCGATGCCGATCATGCCGAGCCGGTGGCGGGCGCCGGGCGCCTTGGGCCGGTCGAGCTGGTCCACGTCGACCCAGTTGCCGATCGTGGTGATCTTCGCGGCGGGCCAGCCGGTGCGGTCCCGGGTGGCGCGGGCGTAGTACGGGCTGACGCACACCACCCGGTCGACGGCGTCGATGTCGACCTGGCGCGGGTAGCCGGCGTCGAGTTCGAAGCGGTGCAGGCGCACGATCAGCCGGCTGCCGCGCCGCTTGTGGCGGCTGTACCAGATCGCCGCGGGGCCGCACCACTCGACGACCACCACGTCGGCCCAGGCGGCGAGTTCGCGGCTGGCGGCCGCGTCGTGCCGGGCGAGGGCGGGCCAGGCGTCGATCCGCACGTCGAGGCCGGGCAGCGCCCGGAGGTGGTCGAGGAGGCGGGTGAGGAACTTCAGGTCGTGGCCGGCGACCCCGACCCGCAGCGGGCGGGCCCGGGTGGCGACGGCGGCGGGCGCCGGAGGGAAGGCGCGTTCGAGATGGCCGCGCCAGCGGGCCGCCGCCGCCTCCATGGTGTACTCCCGGGCGGCCGCCGCGCACCGGTCGGCGGCCAACTGCCGGGCCGCGGTGTCCCGCACGGCGACGCAGACGGCGTCGACCGCGTCCACCAGGGTCGCGCCGCCGGGTACGAAGAGGGGGTAGTCGGCGCCGAGCAGGGACTCGTGGGCGGGGGTGCGGTTGAGCACGACGGGCAGCCCGAGCGCGCCGAACTCCAGGACCTTGGTGGAGAGTTCGAGACTGGCGTCGAGGGAGGCGGCGCGCCAGCCGAGGCCGAGATCGCAGTCGGCGGCGATGCGCATGGCCTCCTCGCGCGGCACACCTCCGTGGTGGACGACCTCGGGGGTGGTGCGCAGCGCCTCGGCCATGGCGGTGTCGAAGCCGGGGTGGGCCGCGTCCTGGTGGATCTTGTCACCCACGGCGTGCAGTTCGGCCCTGATGCCGCGTTCGGCGAGCAGCGCGGGCAGCCGCGTCATGGGCAGGGTGTTCCAGCGGGGCGCGAACTTGCCGGTGTAGACGAGGCGTACCGGGTCGTGCGGGCCGTTCCGGTGCGGGACCGGGAAGCCGGGCTCGGGCACCGCGGGCGGGCTGAGCACGGACCGGCCGCAGGCCTCGGGCACCCAGGCCTCCAGGAAACAGCGCAACTCCTCGGTCTGGCAGAGCAGGTGCCGGGAGGCGGTGGCGATGCGGGCGAGGTCGGCACGGGCCTCCTCGGTCATCTCGGCCGGGGACTGCGGGATGTCGGTGAGGTAGGCCCAGATCCGGCCCTCGAAGGCGCCGTCGCCGACGACCTGCTTCACCAGCCTGCGGCCGCGCAGCACCAGCAGGTCGCACCGCTCCTCCGCGTCGAGCCGGGCGAGCAGCTGCGAGGCCTGGAAGGGCGACAGGGGGTGCGCGCCCTGGCCGGGGACGAGGTGCTCCTCGTACGGCCGGACCACGGTGACCCCGGGCAGTCCGGCCAGCGGGTCGGTCAGTCTGCCCGTCTCGACGGGGGCCTTGAGGACGAGGCGGGTCCGGCAGCCCGCGCGGGACAGCGCCTGGACCGTCGACTGGGCCCAGACGGCGGAGCCGTCGATGAGGTTGAGGTCCACGTCGCCGTAGACGAGCGCCCTGAGGGTGCGGGTCATGACGGTTCCTTTCCACGCACGGCGAACAGGCGGTGCCCGGCCCGCGACCAACTGTCCGGCGGGGTACCGGAGTCCAGCAGCGCCCGGCGCACGAGCAGCGGCGTCAGGGCCGGTACGAAGGCGTAGTCGTCGGCGGCGGGGGTGTGGCCCACCGCGTCGGCGCCCGAGAACTCCTGGGCGCAGAGCAGGTCGAGGAGGAGGGTGTCGGGCCGGTCCTCGGTCAGGTCCGTCCAGTCGGCGACCCAGGGTGCGGTGGGCGGTCCGGCGTGCACGGCGACCGAGGCGGCGGTGAGTTCGTCGAGAGCGAGGCCCGCCGGGTCGGCGACGACCACCTCGGCGGGCCGGTGCAGCTGGCCGAGCACCTGGGCGACGAGCCGGGCCACGTCGGTGGCGTCCCGGGGCGCGGCCAGCACGGCGATCCGGCGTTCGGCGAGCGGGTCGGGGCCGCCGGTGAGGGCGGCGAGCCGGGCCAGCCGGACCCGGGTGCTGTCCTGGAGGAAGACGTCCCGGAGCCGGTCCCGGCCGTCGGTGACCGGATCGAGGCGGGCCAGCGCGGTCCCCGTGTCGCCGTCGAGGACGCCGTCCCAGGGCAGCAGGGACAGGCCGGGGGCGGACGACGCCGGGCCGTCCCGCCACAGCACCGCGGTCCGGCCCGCCGCCCTCGCCTGGCCGACCAGTTCGGCGAGCCGCCGGTCCAGGTCGGGGGCGAGTCCGGTGCCGGTCAGCGACCAGGGGCCGTCCTGGGCCGCACAGGCGCTCAGCTGGACGAGGAAGACGTCCGGGTCGGTGCGCTCGACCAGCAGCCGTCCGTCGTGCGGCAGCACCCGGCACACCACCGCGTCCGCCGCGAAGTCCTGGGCGGTGCGGTCGGTGAGCACGCCGGTGATCACCAGCCGGTCGCGGGGCGCCACGGACAGGGCGCGGTGGGAGAGGTGGAAGCGGTCGTCGTCGGCGTGCGGCTCCGGCGCGGCAGCGGGGCCGGCGACCCGGGCGCCGGGCGGGCGGCTGCCCCTGGCCTTCCGCTGCCGCCACAGCTCGTACAGCTCCCCCGGCAGCCGGGCCGCGCCGCGCTTCGGCGACCGGGTCGCCGAGACCAGCGCCTTGCCGACCCGCAGCGAGGTGGAGCCCTCCAGCATGGCCACCCGCGACTCCAGCACGCCGGTCCGCTCCCGGGCCCGGCGCAGCTCGGCGGAGAGCTGGTCCTTGTCCCGCAGGGCGGCGGCGAGCCGTTCGGCGAGGCCGTCCTCGCGGGCGGTCTCCAGGGCGCGGGCGGTGTCCTCCGCGGCCCGCTCCAGGTCGATCAGGCGGGCCCGCTGGGAGCGGGAGACGAAGTCGGCGAGGACGTACTCGTCGGCGATCCGCAGGGCGGTGGCGAAGCCGTCGGCCGGCAGCGGGTGGCCGAACCAGTCGTGCGGCGGCAGGAGTTCCTCGGTGCACGCGAAGACCGCGCCGGAGTGCAGGTGGGTGTAGCCGAGCGAGGCCGCGTGCAGGACCTGGCAGCGGTGTGCCACCAGGGCGTCGAGAAGGCGGTGGTAGGGCAGGTCGGTGCCGGGGTGGCCGAAGACGATCAGGCCGCGGCCGCCGGGCCGCATCCGTGCCAGGGCGGCCAGGCAGTCCGCCTCGGCGCCGTGCAGGGCGAGGTCGGGGCCGTAGCAGAGGAGCATCAGCTCGCCCCGGCCGACGGGGTCTGCGTGCCGCCGTACCTCGACACCGGGCGGCAGGTGCAGGTAGGGGTCCAGCCGCAGGCCACCGCCGGTCGCGTCCACGACCGAGGTCACGTCGTCCAGGTGCGGGTGGAGCAGATCGGTCAGGCGCATCAGCGGGTCCTTGTGAAGACGTGGAAGCCGACCCGGTTCTCGCGGAAGCCGTACGGCCGGAAGAGGGTGTGGTCCAGGCCCAGGGGTTCGAGTTCCTCGCGGTAGGCGGCGAGCGGCCGGTGCAGGATGTAGTCGCCGCGCGGGACGGGTTCACCGGTGTTCTCGTCGGTGACGATCAGCCGGCCGGTGATCCGGACGAGGGAGGCGAGGTTGCGCAGGCTCGCCCGCCACTGCGCGTCGTCCAGGAGGTGGAAGAGGACGTCCACGCACATCACCACGTCGTAGAGCCAGGGGCTGCGCCACTCGTCGAGGGCGGCGACCCGGTAACGGGGGCCGCCGCCCGTGGAGCGGGCGTGGCGGACGGCCTCCTCGCTGGCGTCGAAGGCGTCCACCCGGTGGCCGCAGCGGGCGAGGGAGCGGGCGAAGTGCCCTTTGCCGCAGCCCGCGTCGAGGACGAACAGCGGGGAGGCGGTGCTGGACAGGTCGCCGATCAGGGTGAGGAGCTGGCCGAGCCGGATCGCGTAGAAGATCTCGTTGCCGGGCCGGTCCAGGCCGATGTGGCCGCCGGAGGCGAGGTCGTCGCGTTCGCGGTGCCGGGTGTCCCAGTAGGTGAGGGGGGCGTCGGGGTAGGTGCGGGGGGCGTCAGTCATGGCGCTCCAGCCACTCGGTGAGCACGCGGGCGATGCGGGGGCCGGCCTTGCCGTCCCACAGCGGTGGTCCCTCGGGGCCGGCGGCCGGCTGCCCGTCGAGGATCTTGCGCAGGGCGGGCACCAGTTCGCCGTGCCGGACCAGGCGGTTGGTGCCGTGGGTGACGGTGACCGGGCGTTCGGTGGTGGTACGGAGGGTCAGGCAGGGCACGCCGAGCACGGTGGTCTCCTCCTGGACGCCGCCGGAGTCGGTGATCACGGCGGCGGCCCCGCGGACCAGGCCCATGAACTCGACGTAGCCGAGCGGTTCGAGCAGGTGGATGCCGGGCGCGTCGGCGAGGCCGGCCTTGCGCAGCGCCTCGCGGCCGCGCGGGTGCAGGGGGACGGCGAGGTCGAGGTGGCCGGCGGCCTCGGCGAGGGCGCGGGCGGCGGCCGCGGCGGCCTCGGGGTCGTCGACGTTGGCCGGGCGGTGCAGGGTGACCACGCCGTACCGCTCGGGCAGCGCGTGGGCGGCGCGGGCGGAAACCGGGTCGAAATGCTCCAGATGGGTGAGGAGGGTGTCGATCATGGGGTTGCCGACGAAGTGCACCCGGCCCGGGTCGACGCCCTCGCGGGCGAGGTGGCCGACGGCTTCCGGGCTGGTGGCGAAGAGCAGCTCCGCGAGCTGGTCGACCAGGCGCCGGTTGACCTCCTCCGGCATCGCCATGTCGAAGCTGCGCAGCCCCGCCTCGACATGGGCCACCGGGATGCCCAGCTTGGCGGCGGCCAGGGCCGCGGCCAGGGTGGAGTTCACGTCGCCGTAGACGACGACCAGGGCCGGGGCGCGGGCCAGCAGCTCGCCCTCCAGGGCCACCAGCAGGTCGGCGGTCTGCCGGGCGTGGCTGCCGGAACCGACGCCGAGGTCGGTGTCCGGGGCGGGCAGGCCCAGCTCCCGGAAGAAGACGTGCGACATCCGTTCGTCGTAGTGCTGACCGGTGTGCACCAGGACCTGCTCGTGCCCGGTCGCGCGCAGGGCGGCGACCACGGGCGCGGCCTTCACGAAGTTCGGCCTGGTCCCTACGACATGGAGTACGCGGCCGTTCATGTCGTCCGTTCTCCGCTCTGTCGGCCTACCGTGGCGGCATGGCCCGACGTCCGTCTCTTCGCCTGCCGCGCCGTGCTTCCCGGATTCCCCGTGCACTCAGCTTGGCCGCATCCGTCGCCTGGGGCGAGTTGCGGCACGACCCCGCGCGGGCCGCGCTGCTCGGCGTGCGGCTGCTGCCGGGGCGGGTGCGGCGCGGACTGCGGCCCGTCGAGAAGCGCCTGGCCGCGAGGGCCCGGACGGCCGGGCCCACCGCCGCCCCGTCCGCCGCCCGGGTGCCGGCGCCCGCCGGGCGGCCGGTGCGGCCCGAGCCCGGACGGGTGCTCCATCTGGTCACCAACGGTCTGCCGTTCAGGCACGCCGGCTACACCGTGCGCACCCAGGCGCTCGCCGAGGCCCAGCGGGCCGCCGGGCTCGATCCGCACGTGGTGACCCGGATCGGGTTCCCGGTGGCGCAGGGCGTCCTGGACGCCAGCCCGTCGCAGGTCGTGAACGGGGTGCCGCAGCACCGGCTGCTGCCGTACGGGCTGCCCTACGGCCAGGGCGCGGTCCTGGCCCGCAACGCCGAGCTGGCCGGACGCCTGGTGGAGCGGCTGCGGCCGGCCGTGCTGCACGCGGCCACCGACCACGGCAACGGGCGGGTGGCGCTGGCCCTGCGGGAGACCTACCGGCTGCCGGTCGTCTACGAGGTGCGGGGCTTTCTGGAGGAGACCTGGCTGACCCAGGCGCCCGGCCGCAGTGCGGACGACCCGTCGTACCGGGCCCGGCGCGCCCTGGAGACGTACTGCATGCGGGGGGCCGACCTGGTGCTGACGCTGGGCGCGGCGATGAAGGCCGAGATCGTGGGCCGCGGGGTGCCCGAGGAGCGGGTCCTGATGGTGCCCAACGCGGTGGACGAGGCCTTCCTCTCGCCGCCGCCGGACGGGGCCCGGTTGCGCGCCCGGCTGGGCATCGGGGCGGACGACTTCGTGGTGGGCACCGTGAGCAGCCTTACTCCACACGAGGGAATCGGCACCTTGCTCCATGCGGGTGCCGAACTGCGCCGCCGGGGGGTCCCGCTGCGGCTGCTGATCGTCGGTGACGGACCGGAGCGCGGCAGGCTGGAGGCGTTGGCCGGACGGCTCGGTCTCGGCGCCGGCGCCGCCCTGTTCACCGGCCGGGTGCCGCACCGCGACGTGCGTGCCTACCACGGTGTTCTGGACGTCTTCGCGGTGCCGCGCACGGACGAACGGGTCTGCCATCTGGTCACCCCGCTCAAGCCGGTCGAAGCGATGGCGAGCGGTCTTCCCGTGGCCGCCAGTGATGTCACCGCCCTGCGAGAACTGGTGCAGGACGGAGTGAACGGACGGCTCATCCCGCCTGAATCTCCGCATGCTTGGGCAGAAGCTCTCGAAGTATTGCTTTACAGTCGAAGTCGGCGGGATGAATGGGGAGCTTCCGCCCGCGCGCTGGTGGCGCGTGAACGCACCTGGAAAAGGGTCGCTGCCACGACCCGAGACGCGTACCGCGCTCTTGGATGTGTCTGAGACCCCGCGCCCGGAACCGCTCACCGTCCGGGCTCTTCGGATCGACACGGCGTCTGCCGTTGCTGCCGTCGAGGGCGGAGTGAATCCCTATGCAGGTCGACAAGGCCGTACCGCTCGGGGAATCGAGCGCATCGCTCGGGGATGAGGAACAGACCGACAGTTACGAACTGGCCGTCATCGGGCTCGGCTACGTGGGGCTCCCGCTCGCGCGGGAGGCGTCACTGGTCGGCCTGAGAGTGGCCGGGCTCGACCTCGACCCACGGGTCGTGGAGGGCCTCAACGCCGGCCATTCCCATGTCGACGACGTCTCCGACGAGGACGTCGCGCGGATGCGGGCGGCCGGGTTCACCGCGTACACCGACGACAAGTGGCTGGCCCGGACGCAGACCGTCGTGATCTGCGTGCCGACCCCGCTCGGCGAGGACGGCGGCCCCGACCTGAGCGCGGTGACCTCCGCCGTGCGGACGGTGGCGGGCCGGCTGCGCCGGGGGCAGCTCGTCGTCCTGGAGTCGACCACCTACCCCGGCACCACCGAGGAGATCGTCCGACCGATCCTTGAGGAGTCCGGGCTGCGGGCCGGCCAGGACTTCGCGCTGGCCTTCTCACCGGAGCGCATCGACCCCGGCAACACCACCCACGGGCTGCGCGAGACGCCCAAGGTGGTCGGCGGCTGCACCCCGGCCTGCGCGGCGAAGGCCGCCGCCTTCTACGGCAAGCTCGTCGACACGGTCGTGCAGGCCAAGGGCACGCGGGAAGCCGAGATGGCCAAGCTCCTGGAGAACACCTACCGGCACGTCAATATCGCGCTGGTCAACGAACTCGCCATCCTGTGCCGTGAGTTGCAGGTCGACGTGTGGGACGCGATCCGCTGCGCGAGCACCAAGCCGTTCGGCTTCCAGCCCTTCCGGCCGAGCGCCGGGGTGGGCGGACACTGCATCCCGATCGACCCCAACTACCTCTCCTACAAGGTGCGTTCGCTCGGCTACGAGTTCCGGTTCGTGGAACTCGCCCGCGAGATCAACGCGCACATGCCGGAGTACGTGGTGCGGCGCGCCCAGGACCTGCTCAACCACGAGGGCCGCGCGCTGCACGGCTCCCGGGTGCTGCTGCTCGGCGTCACCTACAAGCCGGACGTGGCCGACCAGCGCGAGGCGCCGGCGGTGCCGGTGGCCCGGCTGCTGCGCGAGCGGGAGGCCGAGATCGCCTTCCACGACCCGTTCGTACCGGCCTGGTTCGTGGACGGGGAGGCCGTGCCACGCGTCACCGACGTCATGGCCGCGGTGCGCTCGCACGACCTGACCATCCTGCTCCAGGACCACTCCGCGTACGACCTCCCGGCCCTCGGCGACGAGGCCCGTCTGCTCTTCGACACCCGGGGGCGGATATTCCGGCCCGGTGTCGAGGTGCTGTAGCCGGCCTGCGGAGCAACTCCCCTTTCCGTGGCCCGGAGCCGGAGGGCGCCGGGCCGCGGAGTCGAAAGGCGCTCAGATGCGGATACTCGTCGTCACCGTCGTCCACCACCCCGAGGACGCGCGCATCCTGCACCGGCAGATCACCGCGCTGCGGGACCGCGGGCACCACGTCGTCTACGCGGCGCCGTTCTCGGCCCGCGAGGTGCGGCCCCGCCCGGACCTCGAAGGCATCGACCTGCCCCGGGCCGCGGGCCGCAGCCGCCGCGCGGCCGTCGGCGCGGCCCGGAACCTGCTGGCCCGACGCGGCCACGAGGCGGACCTGATCCTGCTGCACGACCCGGAACTGCTGCTGGCCCTGCCCGGCGCCCTGCGCCGCTGGCGGCGGTCCGGCACCGGTCCGGTGGTCGTCTGGGACGTCCACGAGGACACCGCGGCCGCACTCGCCATGAAACGCTGGGTGCCCGGTCCGCTGCGGCCGCCGCTGCGGCTCTGCGTCCGCGCGGCCGAACGGCTGGCGGAACGCCATCTGCGGCTGCTGCTCGCCGAGGACGCCTACCAGGAGCGGTTCCGCCGCACCCACCCCGTGGTGCCGAACTTCACCACCGCCCCGGTCGCGGCACCGGAACCGCCGGGCACCGAACGGGTCGTCTACGTCGGCCACCTGTCACGGGCGCGCGGCGCGCTGGACCTGATAGCGACGGCCCGGCACCTGGGCCCCGGCCTGCGCGTCGAGGTGGCCGGCGCGGCCGACCCCGACGCCCGGGACGCGCTCACGGCCGCCGACCGGGACGGCGTCCTGCGCTGGCACGGCTTCCTGCCCAACGACCGCGCGCTGGCGCTGCTCCCCGGCGCCCTGGCCGGTCTCTCCCTCCTCCACGACCAGCCCAACTACCGCCACTCACGGCCCACCAAGGTCGTCGAGTACATGGCCCACGGCGTCCCCGTCATCACCACCCCCACCCCGCTGGCCGCGGACATGGTCCGGCGGCACGGCTGCGGACTCGTCGTCCCGTACGAGGACCCGCGGGCGGCCGCGGAGGCGATCCGCAGGCTGAGCACCGACGCGATCCTGCGTCACACCGCGGCCCAGCGCGGCCGGGAGGCGGCCCTCACTCACTTCAACTGGCCGGACAAGGCAGCCGAGTTCACACAGTGGCTGGAGAACTGGGTGCGGGAGCAGAGCGGTGCTAGGGGCGCGGGTGACGCGGCTCGTACAAGGCGACCTCGCCTCCGCCCGGCAGCCGGAGGCCCGTCACCCGGCCCCAGGCCGCGACCTGGACGGGTCGGCTGAACTCCACTCCCTTGCCCGTGAGTTCGGCGACCGTCTCGTCCAGGTCGTCGCACATCAGCATCAGTTCGTGCGACGGCTCGCCGTCGGCCGGGTGGCACGCCACCTCGGCCGGCGGCAGCCGGAAGATCAGCCAGCCGTGTCCGGCGTCGACGTGCGGCCAGCCCAGCACGTCGCCCAGGAAGGTCCGGTCCGCCTCGGCGTCGCGGGTGTAGATCACCACATGTGCACCATTGATCACGCGCGGAGGCTAGCAGAGCCCCGGCGGGTGTCCGCCGGTCCGCGGCCCCGCCACCCCGGCGGTCAGGCGCGTGGAATGCCGTACGCCCGCTCCACGCGCAGCCGCAGCACCAGCCGGCGGTCGCGGACCATCGCGGCGCGGTAGTCGTCCCAGTCGGGGTGCTCGCCGCGGATGTCACGGTAGAGGCGGACCAGTTCCTCGACGGTCGCGTCGTACGGGTCCGCGGCGACCGGGGAGAGGTCCGCAGTGCCCTCCGCGACGGTGTAGGCCCAGCGGTCGGGGCTGGTCACGTGGTAGGAGGCGCGCGGGTCGCGGCGCAGGTTGCGCGCCTTGGCACGGTCGTCGGCGATCGAGACGCGCACGATCCGCTCGTCGGGGTGGTAGGCGTGGTTGACATTGGACAGCTGGGGGCGGCCGTCGCTCTTGAGGGTGACCAGCACCCCGTCGTGTCCTTCGGCGAGCAGCTTCAGAAGAGCGTCCTGGGTCATGTCGGACGCAACCGTGACCCGGCCGCCCCGCATTCCCGCCTCCGCTTTTTCGCCCCTCCGCACGGCTCCCGCCTCTCCCGCACGGCTCCCGCCCCTCCCGCACTGCTCCCGGCCCTCCCGCACGGCTCCCGGCCCTCCCGCACTGCACCCGGCCCTCCCGCACTGCACCGGGCCCGCGCACGCCGGGGCCGTACCGGGCCGGGCGGGCGCGGAGAGTGGCCGCCCTGCCACGGCCGGGCGCGCCGGGCGCGGGGTGGGGCCCCCCCCGGCCGGGGGGGGCCGCGGCGGCGCGGGGCCACGCCGGGCGGTGGGCGGGGGGCCCAACCCCTCCCAAAC
>NZ_JBFAXI010000118.1:0-26586 GCF_040680735.1 Streptomyces sp. NPDC051987
CGGCCGTAGGAGAGGTCGGCGCCGCGTTCGGCGAGGAGCCTGCGGAAGCCCCGGCGCAGCCGGTTCGCGAGCTGGTGTTCGGCGCGACCGAGTCGGGTGGTGGGTGGGCGAGGGCCCGGGGGGTCCGGGGGGGCGGAGCCCCCTGGGCGAGGGCGCCTACTGCAGGTGCCACTTCTGGTTGGCGGCGCCCGTGCAGGACCAGATCTGCGCCCTGGCCCCGTTCGCCGACGAGTTGTCCGTGACGTCCAGGCACCTGTTCGCCGCCGTGTTCACCACGTCACCGGTGGACGAGTTGTACGACCACTGCTGCGCCCCGGTGCCGTTGCAGTCGTACAACTGCACCTTCGCGCCGTCCGCCGTCGACGCCGACGTCACGTCGAGGCACTTGCCGAGCGCCCTGATCGACCCGTCGGACTGCACGGTCCACTGCTGCGCGGTGGTGCCGTTGCAGTCGTAGAGCTGGACGGCCGTGCCGTTGGCGGTCGAACCTCCCGCCACGTCAAGGCACTTGTTCGCGAGCCCCACGAAAGCCCCGGTCTGGCTGCCGCCGCCCGACTGGGTGCCGGACCAGGTGAAGGTCGCCGAGGTCCTGCCGGGGAGCGCGTAGGTGGCGTGCTGGGACCCCCAGTTGATGGTCACCGTCTGCGCGCTCGACGAGCCGTTGTAGGCGATCAGCGCCTTCGAGCCGTCCGGGTTGCGCCAGGCCACGTTCGGCACGGTGGTGGACGCGGTGGAGGCGATCCGCTGCGCACCGGGCCGGACGAACTTCGTCAGGTGGCCCATGTCGTAGTACTCGACGGTGTAGTCGACCGTCCCGCTCGCGCCGTCCCCGTCGTGCACGGTGACCAGGCCCGTGCAGGTGCCGCAGCCGCCGTTGTGCGGGCCCATGTTCTGGTCCACGGCCAGCGACCACTTGGTCACCGACTTCGCCCAGTTGCGGGTGTAGTCGATGATGTCGGCCATGTCCTGCGCCTGCTGGTCGGTGATCCACGTGCCGCCGGAGTGCTCGGTGCCGAAGGCGTCCAGGGTGGGGTACCGGTCGTGCACGGTGGTCTGCTCGGAGACGTCACCGCCGTAGCCGTGCCAGGCGATCCCGCCGAAGTTGGGGTGGTCGCGGATCGTCGCGTCGTCGACGAGCGCGGCCGCGTACGAGTCGTACACGTCCCAGTTCCAGTCGTGCGCGAGGACCTTGGTGGACAGCCCGGCCGACTGGAGCTGCGGCAGCAGGTCGTTCTTGAGGAAGTACTGCAGCCCGGAGGCGTTCCAGCTCATCGACGGGTAGCCGGAACAACAGGTGGGCTCGTTCTGCGGGGTCACGTAGGAGACCTTGACGTCTTGTGCCTGGTACGCCTGGATGTACTTCACGAAGTACGCCGCGTAGGCGGCGTAGTCCTCCGACTTGAGCCAGCCCCCGTTGAGCGAACCGCTGTCCTTCATCCAGGTCGGCGCCGTCCATGGCGAGGCCATGACAGTCAGGGAGGGATTCAGCTGGAGCGCCTGCCTGGTGAGCGGCACGACGTCCGCGAGGTCGTGCGAGATGGAGAAGCTGTTCAGGTTCGGGTCGGTCTGCCCGGCGGGTACGTCGTCGTACGTGTACCCGTACCGAGCCAGGTCCGAGGCGCCCATGGGATTGCGCAGGAACGACAGACCGATGCCGTCCGTGGGGGAGAACAGCTTCTTCATGGTGGCGTCCCGGGTGGCCTGGGACAGCGCCCCGCTGCTGTTCATCAGCCAGGCCGCGGTGTCGGTGAAGGACGCGCCGCCGCCGGTGAAGGTCTGGTAGCGGGTGTTCTCGTCGACCGTGATGTTCGTGCCGCCGCCCCCGGTCCCGGAGGAGAAGGCGAACGGTGTCTGCGCCTGGAGCCCACGGGTGACATGGCGTCCGGCGGAGTCGTCGGTGGTGGTGAGGTACGCGGTGACCTGCTCGCCGGCCGCGTGCGCAGGCGGCACGGCGGCGCCGAGACCGGCCGCGGTGAGCAGCCCGGCCAGCAACAGGCGCAGGGTGTGGGGGGTTCTTCTCATGGGCACATCGCCCTTCCTGACGGGACGTCTTGACGGAGGTGCGAGCCGTTAGTTAACTCACGACGTGATCTAAGCCATGAGTGAACTGTGAGAGCCCCGAGTGAACCAGAGAGTCGAGGGAAGGTCCATGCCAAGAGCCGCCCTGCTCGTCTCCACCGCACTGCTCGCAGCCCTGATCCCCCTGTCCGCCGCCAGCGCCGCCGACGACCCGGCCCCCACCCCCGTCGACCGCTTCGAGGGGGAGGTCCCCTTCGCCTCCCAGCCCGCCGAGGGCATCTTCACCTGGGGAGGCGACAGCGACGACCCGCCCGCCCTCCAGCTCGCCGACCGCGCCGACGCCCCCGAGGGGGCGAAAGTCCTCGCCGGGACCTACGACATCAGCGGCTACGGCGGCTTCAGCCACGACTTCGCCGCGACCGAGCCCGCCCACGACTGGTCCGCGCACCAGGGCATCCGTTTCTGGTGGGACGGCCAGGACAACGGCAAGAAGGTCGCCTTCGAGATCAAGGACGGCGGCACCAACGGCGAGGCCTCCGAGCTGTGGACGACGTCCTTCACCGACGACTTCACCGGCTGGAAGCAGATCGAGATCCCGTTCACCGACTTCGTCTACCGGACCGACTACCAGCCGGTCGGCGGCATCGACCACGTCCTCGGCCTGACCCAGATGTGGGGCTACGCGGTCACCCTCCCCGTCGGGGTCAAGGGCCGGTTCGCCATGGACGACGTGGAGCTGTACGGCAAGGCGGACCAGGCGCTGCGGGCCTCCGTCACCACGGACGCGGCCGTGTACCCGGTGAAGGAGGGCGGCACGGCGAGCGTGAAGGTCACCGTCGCCACCACCGGCTCCGCCCCGATCGACGACCCGGTCACCGTCGCGTACACGACGGCGGGCGGCACCGCCGAGGCGGGCAGGGACTACCAGGCGGTCTCCGGCACCCTCACCTTCCCGGCCGGTACGGCCTCCGGGGCCACGCAGACCGTCAAGGTGCCGACGCTGAAGGACCGTTCGGCCGAACCGGCCGAGACCATCCCGCTGAAGCTCACCGTCACCGGCGCCAAGGCCCCCGCCGAGACCCCGCAGGTCGTCATCGACGCGCATGGACTGCCGTATCTTGACAGCAAGTTGCCCGTGAAGAAGCGGGTCGCCGACCTCCTCTCCCGGATGTCCCTGGAGGAGAAGGCCGGCCAGATGACCCAGGCCGAGCGCGGGGCGGTCGGCAGCGGCGGCGACATCGCGGCGTACGACCTCGGCTCGCTGCTCTCCGGCGGCGGCTCCACCCCCACGCCCAACACGGCCGCGGCCTGGGCGCAGATGATCGACGGCTTCCAGCTCAGGGCGCAGGCGACCCGGTTCCAGATCCCGCTGATCTACGGCGCCGACGCCGTCCACGGCCACAACAACCTGGCCGGCGCCACGATCACGCCGCACAACATCGGCATCGGCGCCACCCGCGACCCCGGGCTCGCCGAGAAGGCCGGCGCGGTGACCGCCGCCGAGGTCCGGGCCACCGGCGTCTCCTGGGACTTCGCCCCGTGCCTCTGCGTCACCCGTGACGAACGCTGGGGCCGCTCCTACGAGTCCTTCGGCGAGGACCCGGCGCTGGTGAAGTCCATGGAGACCGTCATCCAGGGCCTCCAGGGCCGCGCCGACGGACGGGACCTGAAGGACGACGACAAGGTCCTGGCCACCGCCAAGCACTTCGTCGGCGACGGCGGCACGGCCTACGGCTCGTCCACGACCGGGACCTACACCATCGACCAGGGCGTCACCACGGTCACCCGGCAGCAGTTGGAGGCCGTCCACCTGGCGCCGTACCGGACGGCCGTGGACCGGGGCATCGGCACCGTCATGCCGTCGTACTCCTCGCTGGAGATCATCGGCGACGGCCGGGGCCCGGTGAAGATGCACGCCCGCGCCGACATGATCAACGGGGTGCTCAAGGGCCGGATGGGCTTCAAGGGCTTCGTGATCAGCGACTGGAACGCCATCGACCAGCTCCCGGGCGACTACGCGTCGCACGTCAGCACGGCCGTCAACGCGGGCGTCGACATGATGATGGTGCCGTACAGCTACCAGGACTTCACGAAGACCCTGATCGACCAGGTGAAGGCGGGCACCGTCAGCGAGCGGCGCATCGACGACGCGGTGTCCCGCATCCTCACCCAGAAGTTCCGGCTGGGCCTCTTCGAGCACCCGTACGCCGACACGTCCGGCGCCTCGAAGATCGGCTCCACCGCGCACCGCGCCGTCGCCCGGCAGGCGGCCGCCGAGTCGCAGGTGCTGCTGAAGAACTCCGGCGGCGTGCTGCCCCTGAAGACGTCGGAGAAGGTGTACGTCGCCGGGTCCAACGCCGACGACCTCGGCAACCAGACCGGCGGCTGGACCATCACCTGGCAGGGCGCCTCCGGCACCCACACCACCGGCACCACCATCCTCCAGGGCATGCGCAACGCCGGGGGAGACGTCACCTACTCCCAGGACGCCTCGGCGCCGACCGGCGGCTACGACGTGGGCGTCGTCGTGGTCGGCGAGACCCCGTACGCCGAGGGCGTCGGAGACGTCGGCAACGGCAACGACCTGGTGCTGTCCGCTGCCGACCAGGCAGCCGTGGACAAGGTGTGCGCGGCCATGAAGTGCGCGGTGCTGGTCGTCTCCGGGCGCCCCCAGCTCATCGGCGACCGGCTCGGCGAGATCGACGCCCTGGTGGCGTCCTGGCTGCCGGGCACGGAGGGCGACGGCGTGGCCGACGTGCTCTACGGGAAGCGGGCTTTCACCGGTCAGCTCCCGGTCACCTGGCCGAAGTCCGAGGCGCAGCTGCCGATCAACGTGGGCGACGCGTCGTACGACCCGCAGTACCCGTACGGCTGGGGACTGACCACCCTGACCAGGGTGCCCAAGGGCGGTGAGGCCACCCTGAGGGCGCTCGGCGCGGCGGCGAGGGCGGCCGAGCGGGCGGGCGCCGACGCGGCCGGCCGCAAGCTGGTCGGCAAGGCCCGGCTGCTGGTCCAGGCGAAGATCGGGCAGTCGGTCACCGCGGCCGTCTCCAAGCCCTTCGCCGACGCGGACCACCTGCTGCTGACCGGCAGGTACGGGGCGGCGGTGGAGAAGCTGGCGGAGGCGTACCGGGCAGCGTAGGAGGACAGCGCTCCCGGTGAGGCTTCGGGGTAGGTTCGAAGCATGAAGGCGGTGCGACGGACCACCCGAAGCCTCCCGGGGCTGCTCTTCCTGGCGCTCGCGCTGGCGCTGCTCGCCCTGACCACGGCCGCCCCTCGGGCCGGCGCGGTCACCGGCGTCTCGGCGATCGCGGACGCCCTGCGCAAGAACCCGGTGTACGTCGACCCGGCGGCCGCCGCCCAGCTCTCCGCGGCCGACGCCGACAGCCTGGCCCGGCAGATCAAGGACGCGGACAAACCCCTGTTCATCGCCGTCCTGCCGGCCGGCTATCCCACCAAGGACCTCTTCACGAACCTGCGCACCGCCACCGGCGTCACCGGCCTCTACGCCGTCCGCCTCGGCGACCGCTTCGACGCCCGCGCCGACGCCTCGGTGCTGCCCCGGACGGCCGTCCAGAACCTGGTCACCAGCGTCCAGGGCGAGAGCGCCGGGACCCAGCTGACCGACTTCACCGACCGCGCCCTGGCCAACATGGGCGGCAAGGCCCCCTCGTCCTGGGGCGGCGGCACGAGCGGCTCGGGAGTCTCCAGTACGGCGCTGATCGCGCTCGGCGCCGTGGTGGTGGCCGGCGGGGCGGGCGCGTACGCCCTGGTCCGCCGCAACCGGCGACGGCACGAGGAGGAGCAGCGGGCCGCCCTGGACCGGCTCCGGGTGGTCGTGGACGAGGACATCACCGCGTTCGGCGAGGAACTGGACCGCCTCGACTTCCACCCGGCCGAGCCGGGCGCCGACGACGCGATGCGCGCCGACTACGAGCGGGCGCTGAACGCCTACGACCAGGCGAAGTCCGCGATGGCCGGCGCCCGCAGGCCCGAGGACGTCCGGGCGGTCACCGAGACCCTGGAGGACGGCCGCTTCTCGCTCGCCCGGCTGGCCGCCCGCCGCGAGGGCCGACCGCTCCCGGAGCGCCGCCCGCCCTGCTTCTTCGACCCCCGGCACGGCCCCTCGGTCACGGACGCCACCTGGACCCCGGCCGGCGGCGCGCCCCGCGAGGTCCCGGTCTGCGCGGCCGACGCCACCCGCCTGGCCGACGGCCGCGACCCCGCGGTCCGGGAGGTCGACACCGACCACGGCCGCCGCCCCTACTGGGACGCGGGCCCCGCCTACGGCCCCTGGGCGGGCGGCTACTTCGGCGGCGGCATCCTCCCCGGCCTGCTCATCGGCACCGCGCTGGGCGGCTGGATGTCGGCCCCCGCCTACGCGGCCGACTACGGCACCGGGTACGGCGACTTCGGCGGCTTCGACACCGGCGGCTACCAGGGCGGCGACGTGTCGGGCGCGGACTTCGACCCCGGGGACTTCGGCGATTTCGGCGGGGGAGGCGGCGACTTCGGGGGCGGGGACAGCGGGGACTTCGGCGGCGGCTTCTGACCTACGCCGTGTCCCCCAGCCGTTCCATCACGGCGGCGGCGAGCAGCAGCACCCCGCGCTCGGTCTCGCTCAGTGACTCGAGGGCCCCCGCCAGCCAGGCGTCCCGCTGTGCCATGTCGTCCTCCAGCGCCCGCCGCCCCTCCTCGGTGATGCTGAGCACGGACTGCCGCCCGTCGGACGGGGACGGCGCCCGCCCGACCAGCCCCTCCGCCTGCAGCTCCGCGAAGACCCGGGTCAGCGACTGCGGCCGCTGCCGCTCGGCGGCCGCGACCTCACCCGGCGTGGACGGCCCGCGCCGGTAGAGGTGGCCGAGGACCGACAGCTGGTTGGGACTGAGGCTCCCGTCCCCGCGCTCCTGCCGCAGCCGACGGTTGAACCGCAGGACGGCACGACGGATCAGGGCGGCTTCGGTGAGGTGGTCCATGGCAGAAGATCGTACGCGAATACTTACTATTCGACGCCGAACAATCCCGGTACTCTCAGCTCGTGACCGCCACACTCATACGCAATGCGTACGAAGCCGGGTTGACGATGACGGCCGTCCTGCTCTGCTGGGGAGCCGCGCTGGCGCTGGAGGGGGCGGCCGGGCTGCACACCGACGTGCTGGTCCTGGCGGTCGCCCTCACCCTGACCCTCTCCTCGACCCAGCGCACCGCCGACACCCGCCGACGGCTGATCTCCCTGGTGCTGCTGCCCGCGACGGCCGCCGCCTCGATCTTCGTCGGCCGTCTGCTCGCCGCCCACTACGCGGCGGGCGCGGCCGTCTACACGGCCGGGATGGCGCTGGCCATCTGGATCCGCCGCTACGGCCCGGCCGCCACCAAGGCCGGCACGCTCATCGCCCTTCCGCTGGTCGCCCTGCTCGTGGTCCCGGGCCCCGCGCTGCCGCGCGAGGCGCAGAGCGGTCTGGTGACCTGGGCTTGGTCGGCGCTGATCGCGACGCTGGCGTGCTGCTCGGTCTGGCTGGTCCAGTCCCTGGGCGACCGCTTCGGTCCCTGGCGCCCGGCCCCCACCCCCGAGCCGCCCGCACGCCGTTCCCGTCTCCACCCCCGCCCCAGTACCCGCATGGCCTTCCAGATGGCCGCCGGGATCGCTGCCGCCTTCGCCGTCGGCCACCTGCTCTTCCACGACCACTGGCCCTGGGTCGTGCTCACCGCCTACGTCGCGGCGAGCGGCAACCGCGGGCGGACCGACGTCGTGCGCAAGGGAGTCGAGCGCCTGGCCGGCGCCTGCGTCGGCACGCTCCTGGCCACCGGCGTGGCGGCGGCGGGCATCACCGGCCACACCGCGGTGGCCCTGATGTTCACGATCCTCACGATCGCCCTCTGGCTGCGCCCCCTCAGCTACGCCTACTGGGCCGCCGGCATGACCTGCGCCCTCTCCCTCCTCCTCGGCTACTTCGGCCAGAACGCCGAGTCGTTGCTGCCGACCCGCCTGGAGGGCATCGCGGTGGGCGCGGTCCTGTCGGTGGCGTCGGCGTGGTGGCTGCTGCCGGTACCGAGGCGCCGCGGGCCCGGCGCGACCCGGCCGGCGGTGGCGGCAAGCTAGGCAAGCCAGTGGTGCCAGGCGGCGAGTGCCAGGCGCGGAGAGCGGCGAAGGGGCGGGGCCGCTGGTCAGCCGTGGGACCCGCAGTTCGGGGTACGGGAGTGACCAGGTACGGCCTGGCCCCACTCCGCCGCTACGGGTGCGGTTTCTCGCCCCTCCCCAGCATCGCCACGTACGTCTCGATCCGGCGCGCCCGGGTCTCCGCCTTCTTGGCGTCCTGGATCCGGTACAGGATCGCGTAACGGTTCTGCCGGTCCAGTGTCTCGAAGAACGCCGCCGCGGCCGGGTCGGCGGTCAGGGCCGTCGCGAGGTCGTCCGGCACCGTGGCGGTCCTCGCACTGTCGTAGGCCGCCTCCCAGCGGCCGTCCGCCTTGGCGCGGTCGACCTCGGCCTGTCCCGGCGGACGCATCCGGCCCTGCTCGATCAGGGCGGCCACCTTGTCGCGGTTGACCTTGGACCACCTGCTGCGCGGCCTGCGCGGGGTGAACCGCTGAATCCACCACTGGTCGTCGAGCTTGGCCTTCTGGCCGTCGATCCAGCCGTAGCAGAGCGCCACGTCGAGCGCCTGGGCGTAGTCCAGCGTGACGATCCCGGGGCCCTTCTTGCGAAGCTTGAGCCAGATGCCGGGCGAGACGGCGTGGTTCTCACCGAGCCATTCCTCGAACGCCTCGGCGGATGCGAATGCGACGGTCTCCAGTTCCTGAGTCACCCCAGCAGCGAACCACATCCGGCCGATCGTCCGCCGGTACTTGCGCCGCTGGTGACCGGGGTCCCGCAGGGGCGCGGGGACTGGTACCCGTCCGCCGCCCACCAGAAGCCGGCACACGCCGAGCGCCGCCCTCGGGGGAGTGGAGGGCGGCGCTCGGTGGGTGCGCTCGGGGGCGGCGGGGCGACGCCCTGGGCTCACGCGTTCTTGATCGCCGAGATGTCGAAGTTCAGCTTGATCTTGTCGGAGACGAGGACGCCGCCGGTCTCCAGCGCCGCGTTCCAGGTGACGCCCCAGTCGGAGCGCTTGATCTCGGCCTTGCCCTCGAAGCCGACGCGCTCGTTGCCGAACGGGTCCTTGGCGGCGCCGTTGAACTCCAGGTCGATGGTGACCGGCCGGGTGACGCCGAGAATGGTGAGGTCGCCGGTGATGCGGTAGTCCTCGCCGCCGAGGGCCTCCGCCGAGGTGGAGCGGAACGTCATCGTCGGGAACTCGTCGATCTTGAAGAAGTCGGCGGACTTCAGGTGACCGTCACGGTCGGGGCTGCCGGTGGTGATGCTGTCCATCTTGATGTCCAGCGAGGCCGTCGACTTCGACGGGTCGGTGCCGTCCAGGTGCAACGCGCCCTCGAACTCCTGGAAGCTGCCCTTGACGTTGGTGACCATGGCGTGGCGGGCCACGAAACCGAGCGTGGAGTGCGCGGGGTCGATCGTGTAGTCGCCGGTCAGCGCGGCGGTGTCGGCGTTCGCGCCGGCGGCGGTCGTCTCGTCGTTCTTGCGGCCGAAGATGCCCATGACGTGCTCCTTGGGGGACGGGGGCCGCGTTGTCGAACGGGGTCGACGGGGAAGGCGCGGCCTTGATGTTTAACGTTCAACGAACTCAACGAGAGACACCGTAGACCTATTCCGTTCAATATTCAACATCATCTGCCGGCGTGTCCTGTCGGCACGCAGAGTAATGGCTCGGTCTCCCTTCCGGCGGCGTGACCCGCGGGGGGAGCGGCTAGGGTTTGTGCGGGGAACCGCCGTCCGGAGCGCTGTGTCACTCCGCGGGTGGTATGGGCCACCGGTGAATGTGAGCCGGGTCTCGGCTCCGGCCTTTGTGGCACCCCTACAACGGTGCGGCCCTCTGAGCAGTCGGAACGACTGCATGGGGTTCTGGTTCTGTTCAGTGCTTCCAGGAAAACACGTCGGAGACTGTACGGAGTCGACGTCTCGTATTCCTTGGTGTCCTTCGTAAGGTCACTACATGACCGTTTTGGAAGAGACGACGGGCGAGCCCACCGGTGAACCGACGGACGCGCGCGGGCGGGTCGCCGAGCTGCACGAGATCCGTGCGGCGGCCGTGGCGGGCCCCAGCGAGAAGGCGACCGAGGCGCAGCACGCCAAGGGCAAGCTGACGGCCCGGGAGCGCATCGAGCTGCTCCTGGACCCGGGTTCCTTCCAGGAGGTCGAGCAGCTGCGCCGGCACCGCGCGGTCGGCTTCGGTCTGGAGGCCAAGAAGCCGTACACCGACGGTGTCATCACCGGCTGGGGCACGGTCGACGGCCGTACGGTCTTCGTCTACGCGCACGACTTCCGGATCTTCGGCGGCGCCCTGGGTGAGGCCCACGCCACCAAGATCCACAAGATCATGGACATGGCCATCGCGGCCGGTGCCCCGCTGGTGTCGCTGAACGACGGTGCCGGCGCCCGTATCCAGGAGGGCGTCAGCGCCCTGGCCGGCTACGGCGGCATCTTCCAGCGCAACACCAAGGCGTCCGGCGTCATCCCGCAGATCAGTGTGATGCTCGGCCCGTGCGCGGGCGGCGCGGCCTACAGCCCCGCCCTCACCGACTTCGTCTTCATGGTCCGCGAGACCTCGCAGATGTTCATCACCGGCCCGGACGTCGTCAAGGCGGTCACCGGCGAGGAGATCACCCAGAACGGCCTGGGCGGCGCCGACGTCCACGCGGAGACCTCCGGCGTCTGCCACTTCGCGTACGACGACGAGGAGACCTGCATCGCGGAGGTCCGCTACCTGCTCTCCCTCCTCCCGCAGAACAACCGCGAGAACCCGCCCCGGGTGGAGTCGGCGGACCCGGTCGAGCGTCGCAGCGACGTCCTCCTCGACCTCGTCCCGGCGGACGGCAACCGGCCGTACGACATGACCAAGGTCATCGAGGAGATCGTCGACGACGGCGAGTACCTGGAGGTCCACGAGCGCTGGGCGCGGAACATCATCTGCGCACTGGCCCGGATCGACGGCCAGGTGGTCGGCATCGTCGCCAACCAGCCGCAGGTGCTGGCCGGCGTCCTGGACATCGAGGCCAGTGAAAAAGCTGCGCGTTTCGTTCAGATGTGTGACGCTTTCAATGTTCCGATCGTCACATTCCTGGACGTACCGGGCTTCCTCCCCGGCGTCGACCAGGAGCACGGCGGGATCATCCGCCACGGCGCGAAGCTCCTCTACGCCTACTGCAACGCGACCGTGCCCCGGATCTCCCTGATCCTGCGCAAGGCGTACGGAGGTGCCTACATCGTCATGGACTCCCAGTCGATCGGTGCCGACCTGACGTACGCCTGGCCGACGAACGAGATCGCGGTCATGGGCGCCGAGGGAGCGGCCAACGTGATCTTCCGCCGGCAGATCGGCGCGGCCGAGGACCCCGAGGCCATGCGGCAGAAGATGGTCAAGGAGTACAAGGCCGAGCTCATGCACCCCTACTACGCGGCCGAGCGCGGCCTGGTCGACGACGTCATCGACCCGGCCGAGACCCGCGAGGTGCTCGCCAGGTCGCTGGCGATGCTGCAGACCAAGCACGCCGACCTGCCGTCCCGTAAGCACGGCAACCCCCCGCAGTAATCCTGCGGAAACCTCTCTCACGGAGACTGACACCCATGAACGTGCCTGACATCCGCGTCGAGAAGGGCAACGCCGACCCGGAGGAAGTCGCCGCCATCACGGCGGTCCTCCTGGCCCGCGCGGCCGCCCGGCCGACCGCCGACACCGAGCAGACCCACCGAGGCCGCGCCAAGGCCGGCTGGCGCCGCCTGGAGCGCGAGAACGGCTTCCGCGCCCCGCACAGCTGGCACTGAGCCCCCGGCACGCCACCCGCACACGACGACCGTCGGCCCCGCCCCCCCTTCCGGGTGACGGGGCCGACGGCGTGCGCGGCCGTCAGGCGTCTGCGGCAGCTCGTCGGGCGCTGCCTGGAGAAGGATCCCGGGCGCCGCCCGACGCCCGAGGAGATCGTCGCCCTGTGCGGGGCGGACCGTCCGCGGGAGCTGGCCTGGCTGCCCACGGCCGCCGCCGCCCGGCTGGCCGCCCGGCGCAAGGAGGTCGACGACACCCTCGCCAGGGCCGCCACCCGTCCTACCGTGGTCCGCGTCCGGCTCACCGCCGTTCCGCTCGTCCTCGCCACGGGCATCGCCGTCGCCGTGGCCCTGACCGTGGGCCGCCCCGGAAGCTCCACGCTGACCATCACCCCACCGGAGACCGGCGACCCCACGGCCTCGGCCTCGGCCCGGTCGACGGCCACCGCGAGCCCGTCCGGCACCCCGACACCCGGCGCCCGGCACTCGGCCGCCCCCGGCCGTTCGGAGTCCGGGGCCGCCCTGTCGGGTCAGGGCGCCGCCGGCACGCGGAAGCCGTCGCCCTCCCCGAGCGCCTCGGGCGGCGGTACCGGTCAGAGCCCGAAGGTCACCTGGACCGGCTACGCGGGCACCGGCTGCGCCTCCGCCGACGCGTCGAGCACCAGCTTCAACGCCCAGGACGGCCAACACGGGCCCCACCGGAGGCCGGGGCGTGGTCGCCGACATGGTGACGGCGAACTGTTCCTGAAAACACCGAGGGCCCCTTCCGAGAAGGGGCCCTGCAAGCGCCCCTTCGGGGGCGCGAGGCTGTCATCGATGTGCGGCTCCGCCGCGTGGGCGCGATCAACCAGGAACCACCGGCAGTCGGCGTACCACCAGCCGCGGCTGCCCCGTGGCCGAACCTAACGCAGCCGAGCCATGAGAGCGTGCTCCACGAGCGTGATCAGCGCGCTCTTCGCGTCGGCGCGGTGCCGCGCGTCCGTCGTGATGATCGGCGTGTCCGGCCCGATCTGCAGCGCCTCGCGGACCTCTTCGGGGTTGTAGGGCTGGTTGCCGTCGAACCCGTTGAGGGCGATGACGAACGGCAGGCCCGAGTTCTCGAAGTAGTCGACCGCCGGGAAGCAGTCGGCGAGACGGCGGGTGTCGACGAGGACGATCGCGCCGATGGCGCCGCGTACCAGGTCGTCCCACATGAACCAGAAGCGGTCCTGACCGGGGGTGCCGAACAGGTACAGGATCAGGTCCTGGTCCAGGGTGATGCGGCCGAAGTCCATGGCGACCGTGGTGGTCGTCTTGTCCCCGGTGTGGGTGAGGTCGTCGATGCCGGCAGACGCGGACGTCATCACGGCCTCTGTGCGCAGCGGGTTGATCTCCGAGACGGCGCCGACGAACGTGGTCTTGCCCACGCCGAAGCCGCCCGCCACCACGATCTTCGCGGAGGTGGTGGAGCGGGAAGGACCGCCGCTAGAGCTTGCGAAGTCCACTGAGCACCCTTTCGAGCAGTGTCACGTCTGGCTGGCCACCGGCGTTCTCGTCGCCGCCGGGCTGATGGATGGCGACCAGGCCCGCCTCCGCCAAGTCGGCGACGAGGATCCTGGCCACGCCGAGAGGGATCGTCAGGAGGGCCGAGATCTCGGCCACCGACTTGATCTCCCGGCAGAGGTTGCAGATCCGCTGATGCTCGGGCAGCTGGCCCTGCATCTGGTGCGGCTGTGCGGTGGTGTGCACCAGCGCCTCGATGGCGAGCTGGTACCGCGGGCGGGTCCGTCCGCCGGTCATGGCGTACGGACGCACCAAGGGGTTGTTGGACCCCGAGGCCGGCGCCGACTCGGGGCGACGCTGCGGCTGCACCGGCTGGATGCGCGGCGCCGGCGGCTGGTCGTACGGCGAGGGACCAGGGCCCTGCGGAGCGTACGGCTGCCGGTGGCTCGGCGCGGAGGGGAAGTTGTACCGGTTCCCGGCACCGTCGCCCTGGCCCTGCGCAGGCCCGTACGACCAGTTGCCGTGATGAGAACCACCTGGGGGTGTTGCCACTTTCTCTCCTCCTCCGACCGTGCCGGGCACCCATCCTTGTGGAGCCGCGTCCCGAAACCTTACGGCCCCGGGACGCCAAAACGCACCGTCTGACTATTAGTTGAGAAGGCTTCCCTGGAGTTCCGCACGAAGATCCGGGGTAAGAACCGTGCCCGCGCGGTCCACCAAAAGGGCCATCTCGTACCCAATCAGGCCGATGTCGGCCTCCGGGTGGGCCAGGACCGCCAGCGAGGAACCATCGGAAATGGACATGATGAACAGGAAACCCCGCTCCATCTCCACAACCGTCTGGTTCACGCTGCCGCCCTCGAAGATCCGGGACGCGCCTGCCGTCAGAGACGTCAGACCGGAGGCGACGGCCGCGAGCTGGTCGGCGCGGTCGCGGGGGAAGCCTTCGGACATCGCCAGAAGGAGTCCGTCGGCGGAGACCACCACCGTGTGGGACACCCCCGGGGTGTTGTCCACGAAGTTGGTGATCAACCAGTTCAGGTTCTGTGCCGCCTGGCTCATCGGGCTCACACTAACGCTCCTGGTTGTAGGTGCTGTCAGGACCGAAGCCCTGGCCGTTCGTTTCACTGCCTGCGCTGCGCCCGCGCTGGACGCCCCGACGCAGGTTGCTCAGCCTGCCCCGGACGTCCTCCGGGGCACGGGAGACCTGTGGGCCTCCCTGGGGGGTGCTCGCGGCGGCTCCCTCGACCAGGTTGGCCTTGGGCACCCGCCGCGGCAGGCCGGAGGAGGTGACCCCGCCCGCCTTGGGCTTCCGCAGCGCCGAGGCCTGCTGCCAGCGCTCGTCGTTCTGTGAACGCCAGGAGCTGTCGCCGCCTGGTTCCGGAGCCGTCGGCGCCGCGGCCGGAGCCTGCTGCGCGGGAGCCGCGCCGTTCGCGCCGCCCCCGGTGCCGGCGGCGGAGCCGCGGCGGGGCAGCCCGGCGTCGGTCAGCTGGTGACCGGCGGCGGGGGCCGCTCCCGGACGGTCGAAGCCTACGCGGTTCCGCTCGCCCACGTCACCGGCCTGCGCCGACTCCGCTTCCGGAGCGTACTGGGCCGGGTAGCCGTTCTGGTAGCTGTCCTGCTGCGGCCAGTCGTCCTGGTAGGGCTGCTCGCCGAAGGACGGGAACGCCTCGGCGGCCGCTGCCTGCGCGGGCGCGGGCTCCTCCGGGGCAGGCTCCGGATAGGCGGGCTCCGGGTAGCCGCCGCCCGCACCGTTGCCGGGGAACGCCTCGGGCGAGAACGCGTCGTTCTGCGGCAGGCCGCCGTTCGGCGCGTAGTACTGCTCGTCGTACGCGGTCTGCTGCTGCTCCTGGTACGCCGGCTGCCCGTCGTAGCCCGTGGGCTGCTCCTGGAAGCCCGTACCGTTCGTGCCGTAGCCCTGCCGGCCGCTGTCGAACTCGTCGACGTACGCCGGGATCTCCGAGGTCTCCTGCGGCTCCTGGGCAGGCTCTGTGCCCTGCGAGGGCTGCGCCTGGGCCTCCAGGGCCGCACGGCGCTCCTCGCGCAACAGCGAGCGGCCCACGGGGTCGAGGTCGCGGATGTCGTCGGGGACCTCGATGTAGCGGCTGTCGTCGAAGCCGAGTTCCGCCGCCGTACGCATCGGCTGGAGCTGCGGCTGGCCGAAGCTCTCGGCCTGGAACTGCTGCTCCGGGATGATCTGCGAGACCGTGAACTCGTCGCGCTCCAGCGGTTGTTCGCCGCCACCGCCGTGCGTGATCGCGTCCGGCAGCATGACCAGGGAGGTGGTGCCGGCCTGCTCGCCGGAGGGGCGCAGCTGGACCCGGATGCCGTGCCGGTCGGACAGCCGGCCGACCACGAACAGGCCCATGCGCTGGGAGATCGCGGCGTCCACGGTCGGCGGGTTGGCCAGCTTGTGGTTGATGTCCGCGAAGTCCTCGGCGGTGAGGCCGATGCCCTTGTCGTGGATCTCGATCATGACGCGGCCGTCGGGCAGCCGGGTCGCGGTGACGCGGACCTTGGTCTGCGGGGAGGAGAACGTGGTGGCGTTCTCCAGCAGCTCGGCGAGCAGGTGCACGAGGTCGGTCACGGCACGGCCGTGGATCTCGGCCTCCGGGACGCCGGAGAGCTCGATGCGCTCGTACTGCTCCACCTCGGAGGAGGCGGCGCGCAACACGTCGACCAGCGGGACCGGCTGGTCCCAGCGGCGGCCGGGCTCCTCGCCGGCGAGGACGAGGAGGTTCTCGCCGTTGCGGCGCATACGGGTCGCGAGGTGGTCCAGCTTGAAGAGGTTCTCCAGCTGGTCCGGGTCGGCCTCGTTGTTCTCCAGGTCGGTGATCAGGGTCAGCTGGCCCTCGATCAGCGACTGGTTGCGGCGCGACAGGTTGGTGAAGATCGCGTTGATGTTGCCCCGCAGCAGGGCCTGCTCGGCGGCGAGCCGGACGGCCTCGCGGTGGACCTGGTCGAAGGCGCGGGCGACTTCGCCGATCTCGTCGGTCGAGGTGATCGGGATCGGCGCCACCCGGGTGTCGACCCGGCCGGGGTCGGTGCGCGAGAGCTGGTCGACCAGCATCGGCAGGCGCTGCTCGGCGATGCCGAAGGCGGCGTTGCGCAGCTGGCGCATCGAGCGGGACATCTGGCGGGCCACCATGCCGGCCAGGATGAACGCGGCGAGCAGCGCGACCATGACCGCCGCGGCGGTGATGAACGCGTCCGTCTTGGCGTTGTCGGCGATGTCGGAGGCCTCGCTCACCGCCTTGTCGGCCATGTCCGACTCGATGGTGCGGTAGGCGTTGTACTTGAGGGTGTTGACCGTCCACCAGTTCTCGGCGGTGATGCCCTGGGTGGCCAGCGCCTGGCGGGTGGCGGCGTCGGTGTCCTGCAGAGTCGCCAGCGCGGTGACCATCGTGGTGGTCTTGGCCGGCGGGGGCACGTAGGTCGGGTCCTTGGCCTTGGCCTGCTGGACCAGCGCCGCGCCGTCCGTCTTGATCTTGGCTTCGAGGTCGGTCAGCTTCTGAGCGTCGGCCTCGGTACCACCGCCGACGTACTCCTCGACGGCGATGCCCTCGAGGTAGGCGTACGAGGAGAGGGCGACCCGCTGGGTGGCCAGGTTGCCGGCGTCCGGGCCGGGCTTGACCAGCAGGTGCATGCCGATCGACCGCTCCAGCGACAGGGCGGCCTTGGTGAGCGAGATGGCGTAGACGGTACGGCCGTAGGAGGTGATGTTTCCGGTGCCCAGACCGAGCTCGTTGGCGAACTCCATCAGGGGGTGGGCGACCTCGACGTACCCCTCTTCGGTCTTCACGCCGCCGAGCTTGCTGGTGTACGCGGCTTCACGCAGGGTCGTGAGCTTGGGCTCGGCCTCGCGGAACAGCTTCAGCCGGCGCTCCAGGCCCGGCTTGTTCGGCATGTTCTTCGCGGCGGCGTCGAAGGCGTCGGCGGCCTTGTCGGTCTCGGCACGCGCCTGGGTGACGGTCGCCTTGTCCTTGTTCAGCAGGATCGGCGCCGCGCTGACGTCGCGCTCGTTGTAGAGGGCGTCGCCGTAGGTCAGGGCGGCACGGACCAGGCGCGCGGTGTTCTCCGCGTCCCGGGCGTCCTGCCAGGTGTCGATGGAGCTCTTCACCTGGAAGCCGCCCATGACCAGTCCGACGCCCACGGGTATGAGCAGGATCGCGTTCAGCCTGGTCGGCACTCGCCAGTTCCGCGGTGAGAAGCGGCCGCCGCTCTTCGCGGGCGCGGCCGGTGGTTCCGCGGCTGGCACAGGGGTGGGCGCCGCAGCGCGCGGCGGCGGGGTGAAGTTGCCCCGTGCCGACGGCTCGGGACCGTTCTTGCTTCGCCTCACTCGACCAACAACCTCTCGGCGGCGGGCACCTGTCGTCGTGCCGCAGTCTCTCAGAGCCCGGTGTGTCATCGACCACTACTGAGTACGTCTTTGACTATTGGGCAGTTCAGGCATTCCAGCACGGGGGCCGGTGCACTTCCAAACAGTCCGTAGGGACAGAGCATGGTGATGTAAGCCCCAGATAAAACGGTCATAAAGAGCGAGCCCCGCCAAAAGGCGGGGCCTTTGTGCGCACAGCGGCACCGCACGACCGCGACGCGTGGCGATACCACCGGATTCCTCTGCCGAAACGTTATGAACACCGGAGCCGACCGTGTCAAAGGCCACAGTCGGCTCCGGTTTCCATACGACAACTGCCATACATGTCGACCGATTTGGGTACCGCGTCGCGGCTACCGCAGGCGCGCCATGAGGGCGTGCTCCACCAGCGTGATCAGCGCGCTCTTCGCGTCGGCGCGGTGCCGGGCGTCGGTCGTGATGATCGGCGCGTCCGGTCCGATCTGCAGCGCCTCGCGCACCTCTTCGGGTGTGTAGGGCTGGTGTCCGTCGAAGCCGTTGAGGGCGATGACGAACGGCAGACCGCTGTTCTCGAAGTAGTCCACCGCCGGGAAGCAGTCGGCCAGGCGCCGGGTGTCCACGAGCACCACCGCGCCGATGGCACCCCTGACCAGGTCGTCCCACATGAACCAGAAACGGTCCTGACCGGGTGTGCCGAACAGGTAGAGGATCAGGTCCTGGTCGAGCGTGATACGGCCGAAGTCCATGGCCACCGTGGTGGTGGTCTTGTCCCCGGTGTGCGTCAGGTCGTCGATGCCCGCCGAGGCGGACGTCATCACGGCCTCCGTGCGCAGCGGGTTGATCTCGGAGACCGCTCCCACGAAGGTGGTCTTGCCGACGCCGAAGCCGCCCGCCACCACGATCTTCGCGGAGGTGGTGGCCCGGCCTCCGTCAGAGCTTGCGAAGTCCACTGAGCACCCTTTCGAGCAGCGTCACGTCCGGAGCGCCGCCGTTGTTCTCGTCGCCGCCCGGCTGGTGGATGGCGACCAGGCCGGCCTCGGCGAGGTCGGCCACCAGGATCCGGGCCACACCGAGCGGCATGGCGAGCAGTGCCGAGACCTCGGCCACCGACTTCACCTCGCGGCACAGGTGGCAGATGCGCTGGTGCTCCGGGAGCAGCCCCATGAGTGCTGCCGGGTCGGCCGTGGTGCTGATCAGCGCCTCGATGGCGAGTTGGTAGCGCGGCCGGGTCCGGCCGCCGGTCATCGCGTAAGGACGTACCAGCGGCTGGTCGCCCTCGTCCCCGTACGGCTCCGCGTACGGATCATGAGAGGCGGTGGGCGGGGTCATCGTTCCTCCGGGCGGGACAGCAAGTCGGTCGGGCTAGCCGTCGGACGTGGCCGGTGGGGGGATTGTGGCGGCCGGACGGTGATTTGGTGAGGCGGGTTGGATCCGGGCTGTCAGTGGAGCAGACTGCCTTGCAGTTCGGCGCGCAGGTCGGGCGTGAGGACGGCGCCCGCGCGGTCGACCAGCAGCGCCATCTCGTAGCCGACCAGGCCGATGTCGCACTCGGGGTGGGCCAGCACGGCGAGCGACGAACCGTCGGAGATGGACATCAGGAAGAGGAAGCCGCGTTCCATCTCGACGACCGTCTGCGCCACGTTGCCGCCCTCGAAGATCCGGGACGCCCCGGCCGTCAGCGAGGTGAGCCCGGACGCGACGGCTGCCAACTGGTCGGCACGGTCACGGGGGAAGCCTTCGGACATCGCCAGAAGGAGACCGTCGGCGGACACGACGACGGTGTGGGACACACCAGGGGTGTTGTCCACGAAGTTGGTGATCAACCAGTTGAGGTTCTGTGCCGCCTGGCTCATCGGACTCAACTAACGCTCCTGCTGGTGAGTGGGGCTCGGGAAGCTGCCGGTCTGCGGGCCGGGTGCGGCCTGCCTGCCCTGCGCGATACCCCGACGGAGATTGGTCAGCCGGCCGCGGACGTCATCAGGCGCACGCGAGACCTGCGGACCGGTGTGGTGCTGTTGCTGCTGAGCCGTGCCCGGAACCAGGTTCGCCCGGGGCACCCGGCGCGGCAGACCGGAGGTGGTGACACCGCCCGCCGCCGGCTGCCGTACACGCTCCGCCTGCCGGACGAGGTCGTCGTTCGGGGAGGTGCGCCAGGCAGTCTGGGCGGGACGCTGGGGGGCCGCGGCGGCGGGCGCCGGCGGCTGGGTGGGGACCGGCGGGACGGGCGGAAGCGACGCCGCGCCGTTGCCCTGCTGCGGAAGCTGTTCCTGCTCCTGGCCGCCGTGGAACCAGTTGGTCTCCAGCGTGTCGTACAGCGGGGTACGACCGTCACCGGGACCGGTGGCCGGCGGCAGTGCCTCCGGCTCCTGGCGGACCGGCGGACGCTGCGGCGCACCGAAGTCGATGCCGCGGCCGTTGGTGGCCTGGCGGTCGAACTGGCCCGTGGTGTGGCGGCCGTTGCCGTTCTGGCCGTTGACCGGGTAGCCGTTCTGGCGGCCGGGCAGGGAGTGCTGTCCGGTGCTGCTGCCGTCGAAGGACGGTGCGGCGAACTGGCCGGTGGAGCCGTTGTCGTAGGCCTGCGGAGCGGCGAACTGCCCGGTGTTCTGGGAGCCGTTGTGCGGCGCAGCCGGCGTGCCGAAGACGTCGGAGCGCACGAACTGGCCGGAGTCCTGCTGGCCGTTGACGTCCGGCCGCGGGAAGGAGCCGGTGTCCTGCGGGCCGGTGGTGCCCGGCCGCGGGAACGACCCCGTGTTCTGCATGCCGTTGGGCGTGCCGAAGTCCGGGCGCGGGAACTCGCCGGTCGACGGAGCCTGCGGGATCGCCGGCATCTGCGAGGTGGCGCCGAGGTCCTGCCGGTCGTCGATGCGGGGCATCGGCGCGGTGTGCGTCGGGTCCTGCTCGTCGTGGCCGCGCGGGGTGTCCAGCGAGGCACGGGAGAGCGGCGGCTGGGCGTTGTCGTCGCTCCAGCTGGGCCGGCCCGCCGGCGGGTTGCCGCCGGGCAGCTCGGCCCGCGGGCCGCCGCGCGGCGGCAGCTGGGGCTGACGGCCCTGGTCGGAGGGGTTCGCGGAGCGCTGCGGCGGGACCGGCGCGCGGTTGCCGAAGGCGTCCTGCCCGCCGAAGGAGTCCTGCGGGTTGCCGAACGCGTCCTGGTTGCCGAAGGCACCGGCACCCGTGTTCGGCCGGCCCTGCGCACCACGGCCACCGCCCGGTCCACCGGGACGGCCGCCGTTCTGGCCCGCGCCGGGCAGCGCGGCCCGGGGACCCTGGCCGGCGCCGAGCAGGCCGCCGCCGGAGGGAGCGCCGGAGCCGAGGCCACCGCGTCCGCCGGGAGCACCGGCACCGCCGCCGAGCGCCGGTGCGGGGGAACCCGCGCCGAGCGAACCGGGAGCGCCACCCTGGCCGTTGCCGCGCCGGGCGGCGGCCGCACCGGCCGCGGCCTGCGCGGCCGCCGGACCACCGGACGGCACCGGGGCGCCGGGCTTGCCGGGAGCGGGCTTCTTGCCGCCCTGGGCCACGTCGACCGGGAGCATGACCAGCGCGGTCGTACCTCCGGAGTCGGACGGGCGGAGCTGGATGCGGATGCCGTGCCGCTGGGACAGGCGGCCGACCACGAACAGACCCATGCGGCGGGAGACCGAGACGTCCACGGTGGGCGGCGAGGCGAGTCGCTCGTTGATCGCCGCGAGGTCCTCGGGGGAGAGGCCGATACCGGTGTCGTGGATCTCGATCAGGACGCGGCCGTCGGGCAGCGCGTGACCGGTGACCTTGACCTTGGTCTGCGGCGAGGAGAACGAGGTCGCGTTCTCCAGCAGCTCGGCGAGCAGGTGCACGAGGTCGTTGACCACGCGGCCGGCGACCTCGGTGGTGGGCACGGCGGCCAGCTCGATGCGCTCGTACTGCTCCACCTCGGAGGCGGCGGCGCGGAGCACGTCGACCAGCGGGACCGGGCGGGTCCAGCGACGGCCGGGCTCCTCACCGGCGAGGACGAGGAGGTTCTCACCGTTACGGCGCATACGCGTCGCGAGGTGGTCGAGCTTGAAGAGGGAGGACAGCTGGTCCGGGTCGGCCTCGCGGGACTCCAGTTCGGAGATGAGCGAGAGCTGACGCTGGATGAGGCCCTGGGAGCGGCGCGAGAGGTTGGTGAACATCGCGTTGACGTTGCCCCGCAGGAGGGCCTGCTCGGCGGCGAGGCGGACCGCCTCGCGGTGCACGTCGTCGAAGGCGGCGGCCACCTGGCCGATCTCGTCCCGGGAGTGCACACCGACCGACTCCACGGACGTGTCGACGTCCTGCGGGTCGGACTCGGAGAGCTGCTTGACCAGCTCGGGCAGGCGGTCCTGGGCGACCTTGGTGGCGGTCTCCTGGAGGCGGCGCAGTGAGCGGATCATGGACCGGGCCACGATGAAGGCGCCGACCAGGGAGACACCGAGGACGAGCAGGATCAGCGCACCGGAGATGATCGCCGACTGCTCGGAGGAGCTGCGCAGCTCGCGCGCCTTCTGCTCCATGTCCTCCAGCAGGGTGTGCTCGATCTTCAGCATCTGGTCGATCTTGGTCGAGCTGTCGTCGACCCAGTCGAGGTACGACCGCCTGCTGAGCTCGTTCAGACCGTTCTGGGCGCCGAGCGCACGCTTGGCGTAGGTGTCCGCGGCCTCGATCGTCGGGTTGTTCCCGTCGATCGGGCTGAGCAGGTCGGCCGCGTTGCCGGCGTAGATCTTCCGGAAGATCGTCAGCTCGGAGGTCTCGCTCTCCTGGGCGGACTCGCCGTACAGGCGGTCGTTCTCGGAGAGGTCACCGGCGCTGGTGCCGTTGGCGGGCAGGGCCGCGGCGATGACGGCGCGCTGCACGGACGCGTATTCCTTGGCGGTGGAGAACGCCGCCAGGGCGCGGGTGCGCTGGATCATCTCCGGGTTGCTGGAGGCCTGCGCCATGTCCTGGGAGAGGTCGATCAGCTGGGTGATCAGCCGGTGGTAGGCCTCGACCGTCTGGGTCGAGTTCTCCCGCTGCTGATACGCGTCCTTGCGGATCTTCGCCAGGTCGTCCAGCTGGCCGGCCAGACCGACGAGGCTGTCGCGGACGCCCTGGAGCTGGCCGTTCTTGCTCGCGGTGTCGATTTCCTCGGAGGCGTTGAGGAAGTTGTCGCGGGCGCGGTCGGTCTTGGCCTCCAGGCCCGTGACCGAGACGCTCGTGGGCGACGTGCCGTGCGCCAGCGGACCGGCGGTCTCGTCGCGCTCGTCCTGGAGCGCGGCGGCCAGCTCGGTCGCCTGCTTGGTCATGTCGGTCAGCAGCTTCATGTTGTCGAGCTGCTGGATGTCGTCGAGCGACTGGTTGATGCGCACCGCGCCCAGCGTCGTCGCCGCCACCACGGGGAGCGCGAGCAGCGACACCAGGCGCGTGGAGATGCGCCAGTTGCGCAGGGCCATCCGCGAGCCCGGGTTCGACGACCCCTTGGCGGGCTTGATCGCCGGAGCGGGTGCCGCGGCGGCCGGCTGGGGGCCCGAAGACGCCGACACGGCGGGGCGCCCGGAGCGCTCACCGCCGTCACCGACACCACCGGCCGAAGCCGGGCCCGGATTCTGGGCGTGCTGGGGCGAGGAACCGCGGTCGGTCCCGCCGTGCGCCTCCGGCTCCGCCGGAGCGCTGCCATCCCTCTTGAAACGTCCCTGCACTAGCGTCGCAACCTCTGGACCAGGCGCCCTTCCGGGAAGGGAAGGACACGGTGTCGGCGTGGTACGGGGGAGCGCCCTGAATGCGCCCCCTGGTGGTTGTGGGTGTGACCGGCGCTGCTCCCCCTGTCTCACCGCCACTCGGCGCTGTTGCGCCCCCTGCGCGCCGGCTCGATCCCGCGGCGGTCCGTGGAATTCCAGCACAGTGCCGGATCTCCAACAAGGGCCGTGGGCCGAGCTGTGACCTGTGTGACAGCGTGTGAGTGACACGTTACGAGATGTGGAAGCCGTTCGCGTACATACCGGACGTATCCCTGCCCTTTGCCGACGTGCGGGCCGTGTCCCAGTCGCCATGATCAGGAGCGGAATGACAGCTTCAGTTCGTCAATGTCCGTTTCGTTGCGGTGAGTTGCCAGTCGGAAATGACCGCTTTGCCCCTGCCTCAGTGAGCAAACTCACATGCGGATCAAGGGCTGTTGGCGAGTTCGGCCGGGAATTCGATGTTTAGCCTGACGCTTTACAAGAGGGAAGTCTCTGCCAACCCACACACGACAGGGCCCATCACAACCGTGAAGACGACGATGATGTTCCGCAACATAGCCAACCCCCGGCGCACCACCCTCGCCCACCTCAAGGACGCCGAGGAACTGCAGACCCCCGAGCTGCCCGAGCACTCCGTCGATCTCCCCTCGCAGACCGCCAACCCCCGGCGCACCATCCTCATGGAGATCCCGGCCGGCACCTCCGTCGCGGAGTAGTACGGGACCCGGCCGCCGATCACTCACCCACCCGGTGACCGGGTTATTCCCCGGCGGCCGCCCCTCACCGCGTTAGCCTGGAGCGTCAGACTCCAGCCGGCTCAGTGAGGGGCGCCAGGATCCCGTGCGCATCGCCAGGTTCTCCATCGACGGGAACGTCGCCTTCGGCGCCGTCGAGGGCGACAAGCAGGACGAACTCGTCCTCGACATCATCAAAGGCATTCCCTTCGCGGACTTCGAGCTCTCCGGCACGAAGGTCCCGCTGAGCAAGGTCCGGCTGCTCCCGCCCGTGCTCCCCAACAAGGTCGTCGCCTACGGCCGCAACTACGTGGAGCACACCAAGGAGCTGGGCAACGAGGTCCCGGACGTCCCCTTCGCCTTCTTCAAGCCGTCCACCTCGGTGATCGGCCCCGGCGACGACATCCAGTACCCGTCCTTCTCCCAGGACCTCCACCACGAGGCCGAGCTGGCCGTGGTCATCGGCCGCATGTGCCGCGAGGTCCCGCGCGAGCGCGTCGCGGACGTCATCCTCGGCTACACCTGCGCCAACGACGTCACCGCCCGCGACGTGCAGCAGCGCGAGAAGCAGTGGGCCCGCGCCAAGGGCTTCGACACCTCGTGCCCGCTCGGCCCCTGGGTGGAGACGGACCTGGACCTGGCCACCGCGTCCGACCTGACCATCCAGCTCACGGTCAACGGCGAACAGCGCCAGCTCGGCCGTACCAGCGAGATGATCCACTCCGTCGCGGACCTGGTCGTCCACATCACCGAGGCCATGACGCTGCTCCCGGGCGACGTCATCCTCACCGGCACCCCGGCAGGGGTCGGCCCCCTCCACGTCGGCGACGAGGTCGCCGTCACCATCGAAGGCATCGGCACTCTCACCAACAAGGTTGTCAAGCGTGGCTAGCGCACCCGTCCGCGTACGTTTCTGCCCCTCGCCCACCGGTAACCCCCACGTGGGCCTGGTCCGCACCGCCCTGTTCAACTGGGCGTTCGCCCGGCACCACCAGGGCACGCTCGTCTTCCGCATCGAGGACACCGACGCGGCCCGCGACTCCGAGGAGTCCTACCAGCAGCTCCTGGACGCGATGCGCTGGCTGGGCTTCGACTGGGACGAGGGCCCCGAGGTGGGCGGCCCGCACGCGCCGTACCGCCAGTCGCAGCGCATGGACATCTACGCCGACGTCGCCGCCAGGCTCCTGGACGCCGGTCACGCCTACCACTGCTACTGCTCCCAGGAGGAGCTGGACACCCGCCGCGAGGCCGCCCGCGCCGCCGGCAGGCCGTCCGGCTACGACGGCCACTGCCGTGACCTGAGCGCCGAGCAGGTCGAGGAGTACCGGGCCCAGGGCCGCACGCCGATCGTCCGCTTCCGGATGCCCGACGAGACCATCACCTTCACCGACCTGGTCCGCGGCGAGCTCACCTTCACCCCGGAGAACGTCCCGGACTACGGCATCGTCCGCGCCAACGGCGCCCCGCTGTACACCCTGGTCAACCCGGTCGACGACGCCCTGATGGAGATCACCCACGTGCTGCGCGGCGAGGACCTGCTGTCCTCCACCCCGCGCCAGATCGCCCTCTACAAGGCGCTGATCGAACTCGGCCTCGCGCAGCGGATCCCCGCCTTCGGACACCTCCCCTACGTCATGGGCGAGGGCAACAAGAAGCTGTCCAAGCGCGACCCGCAGTCGTCCCTGAACCTCTACCGCGAGCGGGGCTTCCTGCCCGAGGGCCTGCTCAACTACCTCTCCCTGCTGGGCTGGTCGCTCTCCGCGGACCAGGACATCTTCACGATCCAGGAGATGGTCGCCGCCTTCGACGTCTCCGACGTGAACCCCAACCCGGCCCGCTTCGACCTGAAGAAGTGCGAGGCGATCAACGCCGACCACATCCGCCTGCTGGAGGTGAAGGACTTCACGGAGCGCTGCGCCCCCTGGCTGAAGGCCCCCTTCGCCCCCTGGGCCCCGGAGGACTTCGACGAGGCCAAGTGGCAGGCCATCGCCCCGCACGCGCAGACCCGCCTGAAGGTCCTCTCGGAGATCACCGAGAACGTCGACTTCCTGTTCCTGGCGGAGCCGGTCGAGGACGAGGCGTCCTGGACCAAGGCGATGAAGGAGGGCAGCGACGCCCTGCTGGCCACGGCCCGCGAGAAGCTGGAGTCGGCCGACTGGACCTCCCCCGAGTCCCTGAAGGAGGCCGTCCTGGCCGCCGGTGAGGCCCACGGCCTCAAGCTCGGAAAGGCCCAGGCCCCGGTCCGGGTGGCCGTCACCGGCCGCACGGTCGGCCTGCCGCTCTTCGAGTCCCTGGAGATCCTGGGCAAGGAGAAGACGCTGGCCCGGATCGACGCGGCGCTGGCGAAGCTGGCCGCGTAACACCAGGCACGTGCGAGGGGCGGGACCCCGGGACTCCGGGGGGGGCCCC
>NZ_JBFAXI010000119.1:0-26406 GCF_040680735.1 Streptomyces sp. NPDC051987
CAGGTGGTGTTGCCCGACTCGAAGCCCGGGTTGCCCAGCAGCTGGGACGAACTGCAGGTGCCGCCGCCGCTGGTGCTGACCGTCCAGGTGAAGGACGCGGTGCCGGAGGCGCCGGTGGAGTCGGTCACCGTGACGGTCGTGCTGTAGGTTCCCGCCGTCGTGGGCGTGCCCGTGATGGCGCCGGTCGAGCTGTTGATCGACAGGCCGGTCGGCAGTCCGGTCGCCGCGTAGGTCAGCGAGCCGCTGTTGGTGCTGCTCGCCGAGACCTGCAGGCTCACCGCGGTGCCCACGGTCGAGGACTGGCTGCCCGGGTTGGTCACCGTGACACCCGACGTGGGCACCGTGATGTGGCTGCCGACGTTGATGCCGGCGAACGCGTTGCCGACGCCCGCGTACTGGGTGGAGCTGGTGCCGTACAGCGCGGCGGCCGCGTTCAGGGCGGCGGTGCGGGCGGCGGCGTAGTTGGTGCTGGACGTCATGTACGTCGTCAGCGCCTTGTACCAGATCTGCAGGGCCGCGGCCCGGCCGATGCCGGCGACGGCGACGCCGTCGGAGGTGGGGCTGTTGTAGGTGACGCCGTTGATGGTCTTGCTGCCGCTGCCCTCGGACAGCAGGTAGAACATGTGGTTCGCCGGGCCCGAGGAGTAGTGCACGTCGAGGTTGCCGACCCCGGAGTACCAGCTGTCCGCCGACGAGCCGTCCTTGCTGGGCTTGTCCATGTACCGCAGCGGCGTGCCGTCGCCGTTGATGTCGATCTTCTCGCCGATGAGGTAGTCACCGACGTCGGAGGAGTTGTTGGCATAGAACTCCACGCCGGTGCCGAAGATGTCGCTGGTCGCCTCGTTCAGCCCGCCCGACTCGCCGGTGTAGTCGAGACCGGCGGTGTTCGAGGTGACGCCGTGGCTCATCTCGTGGCCCGCCACGTCGAGGGAGGTCAGGGCGTGGGTGCCGCCGGAGCCGTCGCCGTAGGTCATGCAGAAACAGGAGTCGTCCCAGAAGGCGTTGACGTAGTTGCTGCTGTAGTGGACGCGGGAGTAGGCCGCGACACCGTCGTTCTTGATGCCGCTGCGCCCGAAGGTGTTCTTGTAGAAGTCCCAGGTCATCTGGGCGCCGTAGGCCGCGTCGGCGCCGGCGGTCTGGGTGTTGGAGCCGGATCCGGTGCCCCAGACGTCGTCGGAGTCGGTCATCAGGGTGCCGGTGCCCGACGTGCCGTTGTTGAGGTTGTACGTCTTGTGGCCGCCGCGCGTGGTGTCGTACAGCTGGTACGTCGAACCCGACAGCGTGGTGTTCAGGGTGACCGTGCCGCTGTACTGGGTGTTGCCGGTGCCCGTCTGGACGGCCTGGTAGCGGTAGAGCTCCTTGCCGGTGGTGGCGTCCGTGACGACGTGCAGCTTGCTGGGCGTGCCGTCGTCCTGGAAGCCGCCGATCACGGTCTCCCAGGCGAGCTTCGGGGTGCCGCTGCCGGCCCAGATCACCTTGCGGGCGCTGTCCGCGACGGGTTGCCGCGCGTCAAGGGCCTTCGCGGTCTTGAGCGCCTTGGTCTGGGCGGCGGACTTGCTGTAGGCCGCGCTGACGGTGGGGACCGTGAGGGTGTGCTTGTTGTTGAAGGTCGTGCTCACGGTTCCGGCTGCGAGGGAGGCGGGCGGGGTGTGCACGATCAGGTCGCCGCCGAGGACCGGCAGGCCGGCGTAGGTGCGCTCGTAACGGGTGTGCACGGTGCCGTCGTTGTCCTTGACGACGTCCTTGACGACCAGCTTCTCCTTGGCGCCGAGACCGAGGGTGCGGGCGGTCGCCGCGGTCTTCTGCTGGGCACTCCTGAGCAGCGCGGTGTGCTGGGCGGGGGTCAGCTTCGCCTCCAGGCCGCCGGTGCGCACGGGGCTGGGGTGGGGGGCGGCAGGCTGGGCGGTCGCCGGGAGCGACTGGATGCCGACGGCGAGGAACGCCGCGGTGGAGACCAGGGCGGCGCCTACCGTGGCGCGTCCGTGGGGAAGACGTCTCACTCGTACTCCTCCTGCTGCGGCCGCCGGGTCGCGGCCGGTGACAGACCGGGCAGACGGGTGTGCTGTCCGGGACGAGCTGAGCTGTGCGGGAACCGGGGATCCGGGACCGGGTACGCGGTCCGTGATCCGGGGACACGCCCTGGGGGAAGCGTGCGTGCAGCGAGGATTCCAGCCTTGACCCGCGCATGTCAGCCACGGCGAGGTCATTCGAGGGTTTTCCCTATGCACGGCCCGCCGGTCACCTTCGGTCACCAGAGCGAGCCGTGTCCGGCGGACCGATCTATCCTGTTCGGGCGGAGTGTGACAGTGCCGGGTCCGCGGACCGACCGGCGGCGGCTCCCGTCCCATGGAAGGGGCTCTCCCATGCGGGTCTTCATCGTCGGCACAGGCAACATGGCGGGCGGTATCGCCACCCGGGCCCTGGCGGGGGGCCACACCGTCCGGCTGGTCGGCACGGATCCCGCCAAGGCCGCCACCCTGGCCGACGCGCTGGGCAGGCGGACACCGGGGGCGGACGTGGCGCCCGCCGTGCCCGACGCGGTGGGGGCGGCGGACGTGGTGGTGCTGGCCGTACCGTTCGACGCGGCCAAGGAGGTCGTGACCGAGTACGGGGACCGGCTCGCCGGGAAGACCGTCGTCGACATCTCCAATCCGGTGGACTTCTCGACCTTCGACTCGCTCACGGTGCCCGCGGACAGCTCCGGCGCCCAGCAGGTCGCCGAGGCGGCCGCGCCGGGCACGCACGTGGTGAAGGCGTTCAACACCACGTTCGCCGGTGCGCTGGTCGCGGGCGAGGTGGGCGGGCTGCCACTGGACGTGTTCATCGCCGGCGACAACGCGGCGGCCCGCGACCAGGTCACCGAACTGGTCTCCTCCGGCGGCCTCAACCCGGTGGTCGTCGGCGGACTGCGCCACGCCCGCGAACTGGAGGGCATGCAGCTGCTGCACATGGCCCTGCAGACGCGGCCCGGGGGGCACGGCTGGATGAGCGCGATCAAGATCGTCGCCCCCTGAGGCCCGCGCGCGGTACCCGGGGGCCGTCCAGGTCCGCGGCCCCCGCCGAACCCCCTTTTCCCAGCCCCCCGTTGATCGTTGTACGGTTCGCACGTGTCGCACTCCTCACGCGAAACCGCGGAAGGCGCCGGCTGGGGCGAGGCCGAGCGCGGCGCCTATCGCCGGCTGATGCCGGACCACGTCGAGAAGCTGTTCTGGTTCAACCCGAAGACCATGTGGGCCGCCCGCAACGGGGTCCTGGCGTCGTGGTTCGGCGACCCAACGGGCCGTACCCGCAGCCGTTGGGTGGCACAGCGGGAGGCCGCCGGGGCCCCCGCCGACAAGGTGATCCGGCGTCATGAGGCGGACTCCTTCTCGTTCATGGTGATCGGCGACACCGGCGAGGGCGACGCCTCGCAGTACGCCGTCGTGCCGGGCTTCCTGAAGGCCGGTCAGGGCACCGACTTCGCGGTGATCGCGAGCGACGTGATCTATCCGGTCGGGGCCACCGACGACTACGGCACCAAGTTCTTTCGCCCGTACCAGGACTACCCGGCGCCGATCTACGCGGTTCCCGGCAACCACGACTGGTACGAGGACCTCGGCGCCTTCATGCGCGTCTTCTGCGACGACGCCCCGCCGCTCACGGCCGAGCCGCGGGGGCGCCCGCTCACCCGCGCCTGGTGGCGCGCCCTGCTCTGGCACCGCCCGCGCCCTGCCGACGAGCGGCTCCTGGCCGCGGGACGGAAGCTGCGGTCGGCGCCGGAGCAGACGGCGGTGCAGCCGGGGCCCTACTGGGCCATCGACGCCGGGCCGGTCCGGATCGTCGGCATCGACACCGGTCTGCTCGGCACCGTCGACGCCGGGCAGGGCGCCTGGCTGCGGGAGGTGTCCCAGGGGCCGCGTCCCAAGATCCTCGTCACGGGCTCCCCGCTGTACGTGGACGGCGAGCACCACCCGTGCCCGATCGAGGGCGGCGGCACGGTCGACGACATCGTCCGTGATCCGGCCCACCACTACGTGGCGGCCATCGGCGGCGACATCCACAACTACCAGCGTTACCCCGTCGACGTGGGCGGCCGCACCGTCCAGTACGTGGTCGCGGGTGGCGGCGGGGCGTTCATGCACGCCACCCACACCATCCCGCCGGTGTCGGTCGCGAACGTCACCGAGGACGAGTTCCGCTGCTACCCGCTGCGCGGCGACTCCCTGGCCTTCTACAGCCGGCTCTACGGCCGCCGGCTGCGGCTCCCCCGTCTGTTCACCCTCTCCGAGGCGGAGGCGACGGCGGTGATCTCCGAGCGCCTGGGCATCAGGCCGGGCCGTACCCCCGCCCCGGACACCCGGGTCACCCGACGCGCCCGCCTGGTCGCGACGCTGCTGGGCGCCGGCAGCCGCCCGGACCGCGGCCCGCGCTTCCGGCTGCCCGTGAAGAAGATCTACGCCCAGCTGTTCTCCCCCGGCTCGGCCACCTACAGCCCGCCCTTCTTCAAGTGCTTCCTGCGCCTGGACGTCAGCCCGGAGGCGGTCCGGCTGCGCTGTTTCGGCGCCACCGGGAAGCGCCCGCAGGAACTGGACCCACCGGTCGAGGACGAGATCACCATCCCGCTGACCTGACCCGCAGCGGATCACACTCCCGCAATGTTCGGGTGACACAATCGGGGCAGAACTGACGTACGACCGCTGGAGGATCCGTGCCGTCCACCCCCCGCCCGTTGCGCAGACTGGGCTTCCTCACCATCGGCCTGTTCGACGCCGCGGATCCGGGCCGGGGGCACGAGTCCACGCTGGAGATCATCGAGCTGGGCGAGCGCCTGGGCTTCGACAGCGCGTGGGTGCGCCACCGGCACCTCCAGTACGGCATCTCGTCGCCGGTCGCCGTCCTGGCCGCGGCTTCACAGCGCACCAGCCGGATCGAGCTCGGCACCGCGGTGATCCCGCTCGGCTGGGAGAACCCGCTGCGGCTCGCCGAGGACCTGGCGACCGTCGACCTGCTGTCCGGCGGCCGCCTCAACCCCGGGGTGAGCGTGGGCCCGCCCATGCACTACGAGCAGGTCAAGGAGGCCCTCTACCCGGACACGGCCGACGTCGAGGACTTCAGCTACGAGCGGGTGCGGCGGCTGCTGGACTTCGTCCGGGGCAAGCCGGCCACCGACTTCAGCGGGGTGGAGGGCTTCGAGGTGTTCTCCGACGTCGTCCAGCCGCACTCCCCCGGGCTGGGCCGGCGCCTCTGGTACGGCGGCGGCAGCCTGGGCTCGGCGCGCTGGGCGGGCGAGCACGGCATGAACTTCCTGACCAGCAGCGTCGTACGGGCCGCCGACGCGGCGGACGGGCACGACTTCGCGGAGATCCAGCTCTCGCACATCCGCGAGTTCCGCGCCCACCACCCGGACGGCGACGCGGCCCGGGTCTCCCAGGGCCTGGTCGTCATCCCCACCGATTCCGCCACGCCCGAGCAGCGCGCCAAGTACGAGGCGTACGCGGCCAAGCGGCTGCCCCGCACCGCGGCCCCGCAGGGCCCGGCCCGGCTGCTGTTCGCGCCGGACATCGTCGGCACCTCGGCGGAGATCGTCGAGCGGTTGCACGCGCACGCCGGGTTCCGCGAGGTGGACGAGGTGGCGTTCGCGCTGCCGTTCACGTTCGAGCACGAGGACTACGTCCAGATCCTCACCGACATGGCGACCCACCTGGGCCCGGCGCTCGGCTGGCGGCCCGCGGCCGGCGCCTGAGTCACCAGCGGCGTACCTCCGTGCCGGTCACCGGCTCCGACGGCTTGCCGTCCACCCCGACCGGCACCTCGCCGTGCAGCATCACCCGGTGCATGACGCGGGGGAAGCCGAGGTGGGCGTTGTCGCTCGGGGCGAGGTGGATGGTGGCCCTGTTGTCCCAGAAGGCGACGCTGCCGGGTTCCCAGCGGAAGCGGACCGTGTACTCGGGCCGCACCGCCTGTTCGAGCAGCATCTCCAGGAGCGCGGCGCTCTCCGGGCGGGAGACGCCCGCGATCTGCTCGACGTAGTAGCCGTTGACGTACAGCACCCGCTCGCCGCTCTCCGGGTGCACGCGCACCAGCGGGTGCACCGAGGCCACCTGGTGGTCCAGGAGGTGACGCAGATACGCGTCGTCACCGGGGCGGGGCTGGTAGCCGACGCCGAGGCGGTGCTCGGCGCGCAGGCCGTCGACGAAGGCGCGCACGGGCGCGGAGAGCCCCGCATAGGCGGCGGCCAGGTTCGACCAGGTGGTGTCGCCGCCGTGGGGCGGGACGGTCTCGGCCCGCAGGATGGTCGCGGCGGGCGGGTCGATCCTGGCGCCGTGGTCGCAGTGCCAGCCGCGCAGCAGGGTGTGCCGGCGCCGCCGGAGCCACTCCTCGTGCTCCATCCCGAAGCGGCCGCCCAGCTCCAGCCGGTCGGCGGTGGTCTCCACCTCGGGGACATCCGCCGGCGAGGCACCGCCGCGCCGGCCGAGCACGACCGGTTCGCCGAAGCGGCGGGCGAAGGCGACGTGCCCGGCGTGGTCGAGCCGCTGGTCGCGGAAGAAGACGACCTTCCAGCGCAGCACGGCCTCCCGGATCAGGGCGACCACGGCGTCGTCGAGCGCCCCGCCGAGGTCGACGCCGGTGATCTCCGCACCGGTGTACCCGGCGACGGGCCGTACCTCGACCGCCCGCGCTCCCGTCCTGCTGTCCGTCGTCATGTGCGCTCCGCTGATCGTCGGTACCGGCCAGTGGAGAGGTACCCCGGCGGGCGGTGCGGTGATGCACCGGGCGTTGCGGCATCCGGAGGCACTCGGCTGGCGACCGGACGCGAGGTCCCGGACGATGATCACGAACTCCCTGACGACAGGCCCGCCGTCCTGCCGTGGTCCGCGAAGGAGGCTTCCGTGAAAGCCGTTGGCACAGGCCGGCAGGGGGCCGTGTGAACCTCCGCAAGAACGCGCGGGACGCCTCGCGTGAGCGGGCGCAACGGGCCCTGGCGCACAACGGAGGGTCACGCGTGCCCCTGGTGTCCGTCCTGCTGGTCCTCCTGCTGACGACGGCGGTGCTGGGCTATTTCGGTGTCGGGGACCTGACCAGCGCCTTCACCTTCCCCGGTCGCCTGACCGGTGCGGTACTCGTCGTGGTCGCCTTCGTGTCGTTCCTGGGCGCCGTCGCGCTCGTGGACCACTGGCTGTTCCGGACCTTCGCCAACTCCGGCACGGTGGCCCTGGTCGGTGCGTTCGCCGCCCTCGTGGCCAATCTGACGCTGTTCCTCGAACTGCTGTACAACGCCGACTCGGTCCTCTGGAAGGCGTTCTTCGGTGCCCTCGCGGGGGGTTCGGCGTGGGCCGTCTACACCGTGTGGCGGACCCTGGCCGCGATTCCCGCGCCGAAGCGGGTGGCCACGGCACTGATCGTCACCACCGCCATCGCCGCGGGAAACTTCGGCTACCAGAATCTCTACCTGCCCTCCCAGCACGAGATCAGGCCCGTCATCAGGCTGACGACGGGGAATCCGGTGCCGAGTCCCGACCGAAAGGCGTTTTCCGTACCGGTCGACATCACCCTGGAAAACCACAGTGATCTGAGTTTCGACGTACTCGGCACCGAATTCCACGCCATGGCGCAGAAGGTGCCGCTGGCCCAGCCGGACCGGCTCCGCGAACAATGGCGAGCCACTGCCAAGCAGTGGAGAAAGTTCGAGGAGACGAATCCCCTGTCACGCACAGAGATCTACGAGCCCGGTGAACTGGTCGACGCCCAGCCGTGGATGCGCTACGGAGCCTCGATCGACGCGAACGACACGGTCAACGCCCGAGTCGTCGTGCAACTGCCCAAGGACACGGCGTACGACCAGGTGGCCTTCTACGCCAGCGCCCACCTCACGCGCAAGGACCGCGTGGCCCTCGACCACCTCACCCCCAAACCGGCGTTCATGAGCTGGGCGGGTGGACGTGTGCCCGACTGGCTGAAGAAAGAGGGTTCTGATTCCCTCATCTATGGGTGCCCCCTTCGTGAGAACAACGCGATCGACGCGGAAACGAGGGACACCCGGCAGCTCACCGTCTACTGGAATTTCGGCGCCCACGGCGTGAGCATCTCGGAGACCGTCTCCAAGGAACACGGCAAGGACGAGCCCGATCAGGTGACAACGAGCCGCTACGGCATCCGCGTGGTCGAAACAGGACCCGTGGAACGCACCCTGTGGGACGTCAAGAACCGGCGGTGACCGGCACGTCCGCCCCGGGTTCCGCGGCGGGCCGTTCCGGCAGCCGCTCCAGCCAGGCCACCAGCGCCAGCGAGCTGTTCACGCGGTCCCAGGCGTACGAGTCGCCGATGCCCCACTGCGCCTCCCGCACCGCGCGGCACAGCGTGTCCACGTCGAACATCTCACCGACCAGCGGATGCCGTGCGGAGCGGCAGAGGTCGACCAGTTCGTCGCCGTGGGCCCGCAGGCCGCGGACGTAGAGCTCGTTGAAGGGGATCTTGGCCGTTCGGCCGTGTATCCGGGGCGGGAGCAGGTCGGCCATGGCCTCGCGCAGCACCCTCTTCGGGGGGCCGGCCGGGAACGCGGCCGCCGCGGACACGCGCCGCATCGTCGCCACCACCTCCGGGTCGAGGAAGGGGTGCGAGAGGAAGAACCCGTTCCGCGGTGCGCAGCGCCAGGACAAGGGGTCGGGTGCGGCGAGGTAGTTGGCCGCGTCATAGAGCGACTGCTCCGGCCGGTGCCCGAACACGAAGCGGCTCTCGGCGAGGCCGGCCGCCCGGTAACCGTGGGCCCGCGCGAATCCGGGTCGCAGCCAGGGCGGCCGGGTGAAGGGGCCGAGCCCGCCGAGTACGGCTCCGTGGTGAGCGAGCCTCGTGAACCGCTCGGTCGCGAGCGGAAACGTCGGCCGCAGCACATGCGCGCCGACGATCTCACGGACACCCCGTTCGCCGGCCGCGGCCAGGGCTCGTGCCTGCCTGGACAGCTCGCGGAGCCTGCCGGAGCGGGCGAGCCGGTGCAGGTGCAGCGGGTTGGTGTCGACGACCGGATCGGCTCCGCAGCCGGTGAGGAGGATGTCGCAGCCCAGGTCCGCCGCGGCGGTGTGCAGCCGGGTCCAGAACGGGGCGCGGAAGGCATGTGCGTGGGGTTCGTCCGAGTCGCCCGCGTGGTGCTCGAAGTCATCGAAGTCGGACACGTCGTCGGCCTCGACGACCACCGGGCGGGCGGTCGGCGCGAGCCGGCGGACCGCGTCCACGGCCTCCGTGAGGTACGGCCGCTCCCCGGCCAGTTCCCCCTCGTCGAAACGTCCGGCGAGCAGGACCAGGTCCGCGTCGGGGCCCTCGCCGTCGTCGAGCAGGCGGGCCGCGAGCAGCGCGACGCTGGTGGAGTCGGTGCCGCCGGAGACATGGCAGGCGGTCGTCCCGCCGAGGCGGCGACCGACGGCCCGCTCCAGGGCTCGACGCAGATCCTGCCCGTCCTCGCCGGGACGGAGGGCGCCGGGCGGTGCCGCCGGGTCGTCGGTCCGACGGCCCCGGACCACCGGCCGACCGCTCAGCCGCCCGGTCACGGAGAGTTCCACCACCTCGCCGCCGAGGACCCGGTGCACCCCGGCGAACGGGGTCAGCCGGACGTGCGGTTGGGCCATGTTCCCGGTCAGGTACCGGCAGAAGTACCGGCGTTCCAGCTCGGCCGTACCGCCCAGCGCCCGCGCCGAGGTGCTCACGGCGGTCACGCGGCCGCCGGACTCCCTGAAGAACAGGGGGACGCGCGCCTGTTCGTCCCGCATCAGCAGCACGCGGTCCCGGTACACCAGCACCGCCGCGAAGTCGCCCGGCGGCAGCGGCGGTTCGGCTCCGGGACGGCCGAAGGCGTCGAGGAGGGCGCGAGCGCCCGCCCGCCGGTCCCGGACGGACCCGGCCCAGCCGACGACCGCCGCGGTGCCGCCCGGCGCGGACACCGTGGTCACGAGTCCCTGGCGCACCATGGACTCGGCGGTCCAGAGCCGCGCCGCGTCCCCGGACCATGCGAGCCGGAGCGCTTCCATCTCAGTGGTTTCCGCAGCCGATCGAGAGAACCGGCGTGAAGACGTGGCCTCGTGGGTCGGCGGCGGGAACGCACAGCCCGGCCGCCGACGTCCAGGCGTGCAGGGCGAACGGGTGCTCCCGCACGCCGACCTGCAGTGCGGCCTCGAAGCCGCGCCGTCGCAGCAGGACGAAGGCCGTCACGGCCGCCGCCTTGCAGTCGTCGTCGGTGAACCAGCTTCGGCTGCTGTGCGACTGGATCGCTCGTTTCAGCGCGGCCACGTCCTGGGGGGCAGGGGCGTCCGCGCGAGCGTAGCCGGGGGCGGCCAACGGCAGCAGCCGCAGGACCCGTCCGAAGCCCAGCGTGCGGATCAGCAGGTGGACGCCGCGCAGCCAGATCCCGATCTCGCGGTCGCCGTAGACCTTTCGGCGCGCGGGCGCGCAGCCGGCGCGGACGAGACCGGAGACGAGTTCCGCGCGTTTCTCGCTGTCGCCGTCGGCGAGCGTCCGCACGTCGGCCGTGGTCATGCCGAGAAAGCGCGTCCGTCTCCAGTCGGCGATGAGGGCCCCGCCGGACAGCCTGGTGACGCGGCAGTGCGGGGAAAGGATGCGCGTCATGGCCACGAGGGCATCGGTGTCCTCTTCCACCGCGCCTCCTCCCGTGTCACAGGTGCGGGCGCGTCAGGACTGGTAGCCGTGACCGTCGTAGTCGCCGCCGCTGAAACCCCGGATCAGACGGCCGTCGCCCAGCAGGACGAGGCCGTGCGGCATACGCCGTCGCAGGAATCGGATCAACATCGTCCACCTCCGGAGCCCGGTAGAACTGATCATGTCAAGGCTACCCCGCCCCTCACGCCTCGCAACCGAGAGGCACGGCCGATCGGGAGGGGCTCCGCCGGGTACTCGGGGCGCACGACCGAGGGAAGGATCCGTGGTGAGCAGCGACGACCGGTTGCGCACGTACCGTGACAAGCGTGACTTCGGGCGGACCCGGGAGCCCTCGGGGCGGGCGGGGGCGGCCGGTGACCGGCTCCGCTTCGTGGTGCAGATCCATGACGCGCGCCGGATGCACTTCGACTTCCGGCTGCAGGTGGACGACGTCCTGAAGTCCTGGTCGGTCCCGAAGGGGCCGTCCGCCGACCCCGGGGACAAGCGCCTGGCCGTGCCGACCGAGGACCACCCGCTGGCGTACGAGGACTTCGAGGGGGTGATCCCGAAGGGCGAGTACGGCGGCGGCACCGTGATCGTGTGGGACCGCGGCTGGTACGAGCCGCTCAGCCACGACCGCCGGGGGCGCCCGGTCGCTTTCGGGGAGTCGCTGGAGCGCGGGCACGCCACCTTCCGGCTGCACGGCTGCAAACTGCACGGCGAGTACGCCCTGACCCGGTTCCGGGGCAGTGCCGGGGACGACGCCTGGCTGCTGGTGAAGAAGGGCACCGGGCGCTTGGACGGGCGTGGCACGCCCGACCCCCGGCGGGCCCGTTCGGTGCGCTCCGGCCGGACCCTCGCCCAGGTCGCGGCGGACGCGGCCGAGGAGTGAGGGCGGTGCCCCGCTTCGGCGACCCGCCGGGCAACCCGGCCCGCGGTCAGGCGGATTGAGCCGTTCCTGCCACGGGCCGCCCCGCGGGGGCCTATGTTCGCGAAGGTACTCGATCTTCGGTTCAGGAGGCCCCCACTCATGCGCACCGCGCTCCGTACCGTCATGGCCGGGGCGGTGGCCGCTGGCACTCTGCTGACCTGCGGCACCGCCTATGCCACCCCTGCGGGACCCGGCGTGACCGGCAGGGTGATCAGCCAGACCACCATCGGCGACACCGACTACGTCCTGCGGGAGATCACCGTCCCGCCCGGCCAGACCACCGGCTGGCATTACCACGACGGCCCGGTCTACGGATACGTCCAGCAGGGCACGTTGACCCACTTCCACTCCGACTGCAAGGAGGACGGCCTCTACCACCGGGGCGGCACGGTGTACGAGTCGGGCGGTCCGGACGATGTGCATCTGGGCGCCAACCTGGGCGACACCGACCTGGTCCTGGACGTGCTGTACGTCCTGCCGCACGGCTCCCCGTACGCCGAGTCGGTGCCGAACCCGGGCTGCGACTTCGAGTAGACCGGTCCCGGTCCGCCGGGTCACTCGTCGGCGACCGGCAACGCGCCGTCGGGCAGCGGTTGTTCGGCCCAGATGGTCTTGCCGCTGCCCGTCTGTCTGCTGCCCCAGCGCTGGGTGAGCTGGGCGACGAGGAGCAGGCCCCGGCCGCCCTCGTCGTAGGCGTGCGCCCGGCGGAGGTGCGGTGAGGTGGAACTGCCGTCGGAGACCTCGCAGATGAGCGCGCGGTCGCGGATCAGCCGTAGCCGGACGGGCGGTTCGCCGTAGCGGATGGCGTTGGTGACGAGTTCGCTGACGACGAGTTCGGTGACGAAGGCGGCCTCGTCCAGGCCCCAGGCGGCGAGCTGTTCGGTGGCCGCCTGCCGCAGGCGCGCCACCGCGGCCGGGTCGGGCGGCACGTCCCAGGTGGCGACCCGGTCGGCGCCGAGGGCGCGGGTGCGCACCAGCAGCAGGGCGACGTCGTCGGAGGGCTGTTGCGGCATGACGGTCTTGAGCACGTTGTCGCTGAGGGTCTCCAGGGAGGCGGCGGGCACGCTCAGCGCACCGCACAGCTCCTCGGTGGCGCGGTCCACGTCCCGCTCGCGGTCCTCGATCAGGCCGTCCGTGTAGAAGGCGACGACGGCTCCCTCGGGCAGTTCGAGTTCCGCCGCCTCGAAGGGCAGGCCGCCGACACCGAGCGGCGGACCGGCGGTCATCGGGATCAGCTCGGCCCGGCCGCCCGGCAGCACCACCGCGGGCGCCAGGTGCCCGGCGGCGGCCAGGCTGAGCCGCCGGGAGACCGGGTCGTAGACGGCGTAGAGGCAGGTGGCGCCCAGCTCGGCGACCTCCTCGCCGGAACCGTCCGCGGCGAGGTGGGTGACCAGGTCGTCGAGGTGCGTGAGGAGCTCGTCGGGGGGCAGGTCCACGTCCGCGAGGGTGCGTACGGCGGTGCGCAGGCGTCCCATGGTGGCGGAGGAGCGGATGCCGTGGCCGACGACGTCGCCGACCACCAGGCCGACCCGGCTGCCGGAGAGCGGGATGACGTCGAACCAGTCGCCGCCGATGCCCGCCAGTGATCCGCTGGGCAGGTAGCGGTGCGCCACTTCGACGGCGGACTGGCCGGGCAGGCCGCTGGGCAGCAGGCTGTGCTGGAGGGCGAGGGCGGTGGAGCGCTCGCGCGCGAACCGGCGGGCGTTGTCGATGCAGACTGCGGCGCGGCTGGCGAGTTCCTCGGCGAAGACGATGTCGTCGGTGGTGTACTCGTCGGGATGGCGGATGCGCACGCCCACGACGACGCCCAGCAGGACGCCCCGGGCCTGCAGCGGGACCGCGATCATGGAGTGGACGCCCGTGCGGTGGGCCCGGCCCTCGGGCGCGCGGGCGTTGCGCTCGTCGACCCAGCGGTGGAACTCGGGCTCGCCGGCCTGGGCGACCACCGCCCGCCGCTCCCGCAGCGCCCGCGCCGGCGGGGACATCGCCAGGTGCACCTCGGCCTCGCCCAGGCGTACGGCGGCCTCGGGGGTGCCGTCGGTCGCGGAGCCGTGGGCGACCCGGCGCAGCGAGATGTCGCCCTCCGGCACGGTGAGGGGCTCCTCGTCGCCGAGGACCCAGTCGAGGAGGTCGACGCTGGCGAAGTCGGCGTAGCGGGGGACGAGGAGTTCGACGAGTTCGTCGGCGGTGCGCACCACGTCGAGGGTGGTGCCGATGGCGGTGGCCGCCTCGTTGAGGAGGGTGAGGCGGAGCCGGGCCAGGTACTGGTCGGTGCTGTCGAAGGCGGCCAGGGCGACGGCGGTCAACTCGCCGTCGGCATCCCGCAGGGGCCACATCTCGATGCTCCAGGCGTGCTCCCGGTTCAGGGCCGGGGCGCCGGTGAAGCTCTCGTAGCGGGTGGGCCGGCCGGTCTCGACGACCTGCCGCAGGTGGCTCAGGAAGCCCTCGCTGTGCGGGGCCTCCTCGACGGTGTCCAGGAAGAAGCGGCCGATCAGGGCCTCCTCGGGGACGCCCATGACCTGGCAGGCGGCGGCGTTGGAGCGGAGGTAGCGCTGCTGGACGTCGAAGACCGACATCGACATGGAGGCCTGCTGGAAGGCCTGGCCTGCCAGGGTGGGGTCGGCCGGCCGGGGCGGGTCGGCGGTGAGCACGTGGCCGGTGGTCTCGCCGTCGGGGCCGAGGACCGGGCAGGCGGTCAGGGTGATCCGCGTGCGGCTCCCGTCGGCACGGCGCACCGTGACGGCTCCGGCGTGGGCGGCCAGCACCCGGGCGGGGACCGCCTCGGCGAGGAGGTCGGCGGCGGGCCTGCCGACGACCTCCTGCGCCCGGTGTCCGGTGAGCGCCCGCGCGCCCTCGCTCCAGCCCGTCACGCGGCCCAGGGCGTCGATGATCACCGTGGCGGCGACACGCTCCATACGCCCCAGGATGGGACCTGTGCCCCGGTGCATCAAGCGCTGACCGGGCGGTCCGCCCGCTCAGCCCTGGTGGGCGCGGAGGGCGGCCAGCGCCCGGTCGGCGTGGGTGTTCATGCGCAGTTCGCTGCGGACGACCTCCAGGACGGTGCGGTCCTGGGCGATCACGAAGGTGGCCCGCTTGGTCGGGGCGAGCGAGAAGCCCCGCTTGACGCCGAACAGCTCGCGCACGGCGCCGTCCGCGTCGGAGAGGAGCGGCATGCCGAGCGTGTGCTTCCCGGAGAACTCCTGCTGGCGTTCCACGCTGTCCCCGCTGATGCCGACGGGGCGGGCGCCGGCGACCGCGAATTCGGCCGCCAGGTCCCGGAAGTGGCAGGCCTCGGCGGTGCAGCCGGGCGACAGGGCGGCCGGGTAGAAGAACAGCACCACCGGACCGTCGGCCAGCAGCTCCGTGAGGGTCCGCGTGGTACCGGTCTCGTCCGGGAGCGCGAAGTCCTGGACCTTGCCGCCGACCTCTACCGTCGTCGCCATCTATCGGCCTTCCTCGTCACGTGCGACACCGCGGGCCCACAGCACCAGGGGGATCTGGAGCGGCAGCCGGGCGAGGGCCGCGGTTCTGAGCGGCTCGGGCCGCTTCTGCCAGTCGACGGCCATCTGCACGTTGGCCGGAAACACGCCCACGAAGAAGGCGGCGGCCGCGCGGGCCGTCGCCGCGCGGGTGCGCGGCAGGGCGATGCCCGCCGCCAGGGCCAGCTCCACGGCCCCGCTGCCGTACGTCCACGCTCTCGGTGATCCCGGGAGGGCCCGGGGGATCGTCGCGTCGAACGACTTCGGCGCCGCGAAGTGCGCCACGCCGGCCGCGGCCAGCAGTCCCGCGAGCAGCAGGGGTGAACGTTCGGACCGGCCCACGCAGCCTCCTCTGACGACCTTCGCCGGATACTACCGGGCGGTACGACCCCCTCCCCCACGGGGTCCGCGACCCGCATCCCCTGCTTCCGCAGCCGCCTGGCGGCGACGTGTCCGACGCGGCCTCGGCGAGCACATGACCGAGGGAGCCCGGTTCGCCGCGTGCGTGGCCGCGCTCAAGGACACGGAACCGCCCGTGACACCGCCCGGACACGGGCCCCCCGCAGCTGCCCTCCGCGCGGCCAGGACGGGCCGGGCCGGCACCCGCGCCGACCGCCGCGGGTCTTGACACCACGAACGGAGAGCGGGTTATCGTCACCCGGCGATCAGCAGGATTCCTGTTGATCGGCCCGTCGCCCCGGCGGATGCCGCCGCACCGCGCGCGCCCCTCCTGATCGGAGCCGTATGTCCCTTCTGGCCCGCCCTTCGGTCGCCGCCCTCGCCGCGAAGTCCATGCAGCGGCTGACCCTGCTCGCGAGCAGACGTGCGAGCGGCCCCGGCTCCGACGCCGCCGCGCACGCCCGCTTCCCCGAGTTCCCGCGCACCGTGCGGACGCTGACCGTCCCGACGTCCGTCGCCCCGGCCCGCGCCACCGTCTACCTGCCGCCCGCCACGGCCCCCGCTCCCCCGGTGCACGTCAACTTCCACGGCGGCGGTTACGTCATGTCGCTCACCGAACTCGACGACCCGCTCTGCCGTTTCCTGGCCGCCGAGGCCGGGGTGGCCGTGGTCAACGTCGACTACGTGGTGGCCCCGCAGCATCCCTTCCCGGCCGCGCCGCACCAGGCCTACGAGGTGGTCCGCTGGGTCGTCGGCCATGCGGCCGAACAGGGCTGGGACGCCACCCGGCTGACCGTCGGCGGGCAGAGCGCCGGCGGCGGGCTCGCGGCGGCGGTGGCCCGGCAGGCACTGACGCAGGGCGGCCCCTCGATCGCCCTCCAGGTCCTCCACTATCCCCCGCTGGACCTGGCGACGAGCGCCACGGACAAGCGGGCCGCCGTCGCCCGGCCGGTGCTGCGGCCCTGGATGGCCGAGGTGTTCGACACCGCGTACGTCCCGGAGCCGAAGAACCGCACCGATCCGCTGGTGTCCCCCGCCCATCCGTCCGACACGGCCGACCTGACCGGGATCGCCCCGGCACTGGTGATCACGGCCGAGTACGACCTGCTCAGGGCGGAGGGCGAGCGGTATGCCGCGCGGCTCGGGGATGCGGGGGCCCTGGTGGAGCACCACCAGGTGCCGGGGGCGGACCACGGATACGACGGCACGGACGACGCGCGGGCGCGGGAGGTCTACGCGCTCATCGCGCGCCGTGTACGCGAGGCGCACGGGCGCGGCGCCTGAGAGCTGGGCGTGCGCTGCCTGCGGCGACCGGCCGCCGGCGCGGGGCCGGTCGCGCCCACGCGGTGGACGGCGGGGCGCCCCGTCGCGAGCGGTTCGACGCCACCTGCGTCCCGCTCCCGTCCCCCGCCCGTTCCGCAACGCCGGCCACACCCCGCCACGGATCCCGCGGGTGCGGTCGCCGGGGTACGTCACGCGATCCTTCACCGCCATGGGGAAGGACGGCCGAGCACCTGCCGGCGCAGGACCGGACGGGCTGAAGGCGGAGCGCCCTGGGACGTCCCAGCCGTCCCAGGGCACGCGGGAACGACATGGCCCGGGTGCGGCACGGAAACGCTCCGACTCGTGATCACGCTTCGTGGTCACGAGCACGACAGCACGGAGGTTTCCATGTCCCGTCGGATCCTGAAGAACGGCCTGCTGGCCACGGTCGCGGTGTTCGCGTTCCTGCCCACGCTGGGGGCCGCCACCGCGAGCGCGGCCACCCCGGTCCCCGCGCCCCAGGGAATCGTGCAGTACTACAACTACACCGTCCTGCCCGCGCCGGCGGCGCACCGCCCCCAGCACAGGCACTACACCTACCGCGCGGTGGGCCGGGTGACCACGCACCGTGTCCGGCTCAACGTCCGCTCGGGCCCGAGCACCCGCTACCGCGTGGTGAGCCACCGCCACAGCAACCGCCTCGTCCCTCTGGCCTGCAGGACGTACGGCGGCTCGGTGCGCGGCAACCACACCTGGTACCGGCTCCCGCACCACCAGGGGTACGTCTCCGCCCGCTACGTCCGGGTCGGCCACGCCGTCCGGTGGTGCTGACGGGCCCGCACCGCCGTACCCCCTGACCGTCGAGGCCTGTTCGGGAACCCCGCCCCCGAACGGGCCTTCGACATGCCCCCTCGATTCACCCTCTTCACACCAGTTCGCCGATTGCGGGACCGGTCCGGATGGGAAGCCATCCCGACAACAGGGGCGAAACGCCCATAGCGTATTGAAGTCGAGGCACGCGACATGCCGCACTCCGAAGGAGCGAGGACCACCCCACCGGACGAGTCGCCGGCGGCGAGGCTGCGCGAACTGAAGGAGCGTACGGGCCTGAGCCTCGCGGCGCTGGCCGCCCGCACCCCGTACAGCAAGTCCGCCTGGCACCGGTACCTCTCCGGCGACAAGCGCCCGCCGCGTGCGGCGGTGGAGGCCCTGGCCCGGCTCGCGGGCGCCGATCCGGCGGCCGTGCTGGCGCTGTGCGAGGCCGCGCAGCGGCCGCCTGCCGCCGAACCGCTCCAGGAGGGCCCGCCGGCCAGGCAGCGGTGGCGGCTGCCGCTGACCGCGCTCGCGCTGCTCGCCGTGGCCGGGGTGACGGCGGCGGCCATGACCGTCTCCGACCGGCGCGGCGCCCCGGGCGCGCAGCCGGTCTCGGCGGCGCCGCGCTGTCATGGCCGGTCCTGCCAGGGCGAGTTGCCGGACGCGTCGGCGTGCGACCGGGACGCGCGGACCAAGAGCCGGGTCACGGGCGTCGCCTACGACGTACGGCTGCGCTGGTCCCCCGCCTGCGGCACCGTCTGGTCCGAGGTGCGGCTGCACGCGCCGCACGCCCGGGAGGTCTCCGTCCGGGCCGGGCAGGACGTGCTCTCGGCGAGCTACCCCGCCGAGGACTCCGTCGGTTACACCAGCCCGATGCTCGCGGTGCCGGCACCCCGGGGCGTGGAGGCGTGCGCGGAGGTCGGGGGACAGCTGGCCTGCACCGGGCTGGACGCGGAGCCGGCCGGCGAGCAGTAGGAATTCCTGGCCACCCCCGCCCCGGGCGCCCGGCTCGCCGCTCCCGAGCGGCCGCGGGTGCTCACCGCGCGGGAGCGCGAGGTCATGGCGCCGGCGGCCCAGGGCCGCTCCGACGAGGAGGTCGCAGAAGAACTGTTCGCCTCCCCGCTGACCGTGCGCACCCACGTCCACCGGGCGATGACCAAGCTGGACACCCGCGAACCGGGCCCAACTCGTGGTGACGGCCTACCAGTCGGGGCTGGCGCAGCCCCCGCCGCGGGTGCCGGACGCCTGAGGCCTGTTCGGGCGAACCCGTGCCGCGGGGCGCGTGCGGCGGCCGCCACCGGTCCACATCTCCTGGGTGACCGCCCTGCCGCTGATCCCGCCCATGCTCGCCACCCCCGGCCGGCTGCCGCCCGCCGCACAGGACGCCCGCTGGGCCTACGAGACCAAGCAGGACGGCCAGCGGGTGGTCGTCTACCTGCCGGGCGACGGCAGCGTGCTGCTGCGCGCCCGCTCCGGCGAGGAGATCACCGCCGCCTACCCGGAACTCCGCCCGCTGGCGCGGGCACTGGGCCGGACCCCGGCGATCCTGGACGGCGAGGTGCTGGCCGTCGACGAACACGGCCGCGCCGACTTCCAGTTGCTGCAGAGCCGGATGGGCCTTGCCCACGCCCCGGCCCGCGCCGCCCGGATGGCGGCGCGGGTGCCGGTCCACCTGGTGCTGTTCGACGTGCTGCTCCTGGGCGACCCGCTGCTGACCACGGCGTACGCGGACCGCCGAGGCCGCCTGGAGTCCCTGTCCCTGAACGGCCCCTACTGGTCGACGCCGCGGGCCGTCGTCGGGCACGGCGCCGAGGCGCTGCGGGCGACCCGGGAGCACGGCCTGGAGGGCCTGGTCTGCAAACGCCTGGACTCGGTGTACGAGCCGGGGGTGCGGTCCCGCGCCTGGATCAAGATCCGGAACATGCGGGCCGAGGACGTGATCGTCGGCGGCTGGCTGCCGGGCCGGGGACGGCTGTCCGGGCTGCCGGGCGCGGTGCTGGTCGGGCAGCGGTCCGCGGAGGGGCGACTGCGGTACGTCGGCGGGGTGGGCACCGGCTGGAGCGCGGCGGAGCGGACCGAACTGGCCGCGCTGCTGGCGGCCGCCGCGACCGGCTCGTGCCCCTTCGACCCGGCACCGGCCGTCCGGAACGCCCGCTGGGTGCTGCCCCGGCTGGTCGGCGAGGTCAGCTACAGCACCCGGACCCGGGCCGGCCTCCTGCGCCAGCCGTCCTGGCTGCGGCTCCGCCCGGACCTCACACCGGAGGACTCCGCCGCCGACCTGCCCCCGGAACACCCCTGACACACGCCACCGGCGTCACCGCCGACTCCGGCGGCGGCATCGACTCAGGCGTCCGCTCCGGCTCCACCTTCCGCCCCGACGCCAAGTCCGGCATCCGCTCTCGCCGCGGCTTCCGCCCCGGCGCCAAGTCCGGCATCCGCTCTCGCCGCGGCTTCCGCCCCGGCGCCAAGTCCGGCATCCGCTCTCGCCGCGGCTTCCGCCCCGGCGCCAAGTCCGGCATCCGATCCGGCCGCGGCTTCCGCCCCGGCGCCAAGTCCGGCATCCGATCCGGCCGCGGCTTCCGCCCCGGCGTCAAGTTCGGCTTCCGTTCAGGCTTCGGCTTGCGGTGCGGCGTCAGCGTCGGGTCAGGCTCCTGTTTCCGCTTCGGCGTCAGTTGGCGCTTCGTCGGCCTTGCCGTGTCGGTCTCGTCCGGCGCGCGCACTGCAGGCCCCGGCCATGGGGAGCGCGGGATGCCGGTCTGGATTTCCTGCGGCCGGGAGGGCCGGCACCGCCGTTGCCGTGGGCGGCGGCCGACAGGATGTCGGAATCCTCGGGCGGACGGAAGGTCTATCGTGTCCCCATGTCGGTCCCCGAGTTGATCCGCATCGTCTCCCGCGACTCACCGATGGCACTCGCCCAGGTGGCCCGGGTCCGGGCCGAGCTGGCCGCGCTGCATCCGCAGGTGCGCACCGAGGTCGTCCCCGTGAAGACCACCGGCGACAAGTGGCTCGGCGATCTCTCCGAGGTCGAGGGCAAGGGCGCGTTCACCAAGGAGGTGGACGCCGCGCTGCTGGCCGGTGCGGCCGATCTCGCCGTGCACTGTGTGAAGGACGTGCCCGCCGACCGGCCGCTGCCCGCCGGGACGGTGTTCGCGGCGTTCCTGAAGCGGGACGACATCCGCGACGCCCTCGTCCATCCGGGCGGGCTGACCCTGGACGAGCTGCCGCCGGGCACCCGGATCGGCACCTCCGCGGTACGCCGGATCGCCCAGCTGTCGGCCACGCATCCGCATCTGGAGTGCGTGCCCTTCCGGGGCAACGCCAACCGGCGGCTGGAGAAGCTCGCCGCCGGTGAGGCGGACGCGCTGCTGCTCGCGCTGTCCGGCCTGGAGCGCATCGGTCGTACGGACGTGATCACCGAGGTGCTGGACCCGGAGACGATGATGCCGCCGATCGGCGCGGGCATCCTCGCCCTGCAGTGCCGGGAGGGCGACACCGAGCTGATCGACGTGGTCAGCGGGCTCGGTGACCCGGCGACCCACCGGGAGGCCACCGCCGAGCGGATGTTCCTGCACGTGCTGCAGGGGCACTGCAACAGCCCGATCGCGGGCTACGCCCGGGTCGACGGCGGCGGTGAACTGTCGCTGCGCGCCTGCGTGTTCACCCCGGACGGCAAGACCCGGCTGAACGCCCACGAGTGGGCGGGCCGCCTGGACCCGGCCACGCTCGGCACGTCGGTCGCCGTGGCCCTGCTGCGGCAGGGCGCCCGCGAGATCATCGACGGCATCCCGCACTAGGCGCTGCGCCGGCAGGACCGGGACCTGTCGGCTGTCGGCCGCGGCGCCGTCGTGGCCGCTCGCGCGGTTCCCCGCGCCCCTTGAGGGGCGCTGTCGCTCAGGGAGTGGTGGGGCCCGGTTCCGTCTGGTCCTTGAGGAAGGCGGTCACCTGGTGGGACAGACTGCCGGGGCCGGCGGCCTGGCAGGGGGCGGCGGCGGTCGACTCCAGTACGCCGATGCCGCCCGCCCACAGCCGGCGCTCCGTCCATTCCTCGTCGACCCGTAGCTGGACCTGGATGTCCACCTGGGCGAGGGCAGCCTCGGGACCGGCGGCGAAGAGGACGGCGGTGGCGCGGCGCAGCGGGTAGACGTCGAAGCCCTCGATGAACTGGGAGTTGCGCCAGTCGATGAAGGCGCCCTCCCCGTCGGGGCCGACCCGGACGTCGATCTGGCCGTCCTCCAGCTGCACACCGACGTGGCGGCTGCCGCGGTTCTCGATGGTCACCCGGACGCTGAAGTACGTCAGCCCGGCCGCGGCGTCGTCCCGGCCGCGCGGCGGCTCGGACTCCTCCAGGCGGTGGACGCGGACCCGCAGACCGGCATGCTCCTCGTACTCGTGCCAGTCCCCGACCACGTTCGGCTCGTACACAGTGCCCCTCTCGACCCACGCTGTTTATCTGTGCCCTCAGCGCACTGTCAAATGAGCGGAATGCACTGTGGCCAGGGGGTTCGCCCGCTTTGATCACTGATCAAGCGTTGCGCAGCGGTTATCCCGCCCCGGGGGTCCGGGGCGGGTCGCGGTCGCGTGCCGCACATCACGTCGGCACGCGTCCCGCCGGCGGCGGCGTCAGCGGGCCAGGCGGCCGAGCAGCGAGGAGGCCGCGGTGATGCCGAGGGCGGCGGCGACCGCCAGCACGCCGAAGTCGAGGCCGAGGTGGGCGGGCGTGCCGAGCAGCAGGCCGCGCAGGGCGTCGACCTGGTAGCTCAGCGGGTTGATCCTGCTGACCACCTGGAGCCAGCCCGGCATGATCGCCACGGGGTAGAGGGCGTTGGAGCCGAAGAACAGCGGCATGGTGATCGCCTGCCCGATGCCCATCAGCCGGTCCCGGCTGAGGACGATGCCGGCGATGCTCATCGACAGGCAGGAGAAGAAGGCCGAGGCCAGGACGACGGCCAGCGCGACGCCGAGGAGTCTCAGCGGGTTCCAGGTGAGCGACACCCCGAGGATCGCGGCGATGACGATCACCACGACGGCCTGGATCAGGGACTTGACGCCGGCCGCGAAGGCCTTGCCGGTGATGAGGGCCGAGCGGGGGGTGGGGGTGACGAGGAGCTTGTTGAGGATGCCGGCGTCGCGCTCCCAGATGATCTGGATGCCGTAGAAGATGGCGATGAACATCGCGGACTGGGCGATGATGCCGGGCGCCAGATAGTCGATGTAGGGGATGCCGCCGGTGGGTATCGCCCGGATCCGGGTGAAGGTCTGGCCGAAGATCAGCAGCCACAGGGCGGGCTGGACGGCGCGGGTGTAGAGCTCGGTACGGTCGTGGCGGAGCTTCTGCAGCTCCACCGCGCACATGGCGACCACTCTGGCGGGCAGCAGCCGCCAGCCGGAGCGCGGCTTGGGCGGGGTCAGCAGCAGGGACGTGCCCGTGGGCTCAGCCGACACGGTTGGCGGTGCGGCGGGTGCTTCGGACATCGCGGAAACCTCCTGACCGGTCGTCGAGGCCGCTGCCGGCCACGTCACGGAAGACGTCTTCGAGGGTGGGCAGGGTGTCGGTGCCCTGGCGTTCGGCCAGGGCGCGCCTGAGTTCGGCAGGGGTGCCGAGGGCGCGGATCCGGCCGCGGTGCATCAGGCCGACCCGGTCGCAGTGCTGGTCGGCCTCGTCCATGTAGTGGGTGGTGACCAGGACGGTCATGCCGGTGGCCGCCCGCACGGAGTTGATCTGGTCCCACACGGAGGTGCGGGCGATCGGGTCGAGGCCGATGGTCGGCTCGTCGAGGATCAGCAGCCGGGGCGCGCTGACCAGCGCCTGGGCCAGTTCGAGGCGGCGGACCATGCCACCGGAGTAGGTGCCGGCGAGCCGGTCGGCGGCGTCGGTGAGGTCGACCGCCGCCAGCGCCTCGGCGACCCGCGCGGCCCGTTCGCGCCGGGGGACGTCGAAGACGCGGGCGAACAGCTCGACGTTCTCGCGTCCGGTGAGCCCGCTGTCGGCGGACAGCTGCTGCGGGACGTAGCCGAGCAGCCGGCGCACGGCCATCCGGTCCTTGCCGGTGTCGTGGCCGAAGACGCGGACCATCCCGGCGGGGACGGGCAGCAGGGTGGTGATGCAGCGGATGGCGGTGGTCTTGCCCGCGCCGTTGGGGCCCAGCAGGCCGAAGGCCTCGCCCTCGGCGACGGCCAGGTCGAGTCCGTCGACGGCCCTGGTGTCTCCGAAGGAGTAGGACAGCCCCGTGCAGGCGACGGCGACGGGGTCCTGCGCGGTGTCCGGCGCGGTGTCCGGCGTCATGATTCCTCGGCCTCCTCGTGCAGGGTGTCGGCCAGCCTGCGCAGCGCGGGGAGCGCCGCCCTCAGCGCCTCCCGGTCCGCCTCGGCCAGCCGGGCGAGCTGGTCGGTGACGAGTTCCGCGCGGCGGCGGTGCCAGTCCGCGAGCCGCTTCTCGGCGTCGTCGGTGAGCAGCAGCCGGGCGGCCCGCCGATCCGCCGGGTCCGTCTCCCGGCGCAGGTAGCCGTCCCTGACGAGCTGGTTGACCAGGGTCGACACCGAGTTGCTCGCCAGGTACAGCTCCTTGGCCGCGTCCGAGATGCCGATCCCCGGCCGGGACTCGACCAGCCGCAGCAGTTCCACCTCGGCGCCGCGCAGCCGCGGCAGGACCAGCCCGCGGCGCAGCCGGCGGCGGATCAGCCGCTGGATGCCGACCAACGCGTCGGCGAGTTCCTCCGCAAAGGTCTGCGATGTCACATCCGAAAGATTACCTCTGCTACAGAGATATCACCAGACCACCCGGCGCTTTATGCACCTTTTGTTTGGTTATAAGCCATTCGGGGAATACGACGGTCAGTGCTTCGGACCGGAGGCACGTGCGTGGGAGCCGGCGTCGACCAGCCGCCCCCGTGTTCTCCCGAGGGTCCGAGCGCGTTTCTCCCACGGTGTCCTTCCAGCAGCACCTTGCCTAGGGAGGTGCGCGCGATGCGTGCCACCTGCACACCGAAGTCCCATCCGCACGACGACGCCCCTGACACGGCCCGGGACTTCGTGCGGCTGGCCGAGCTCCCCGAAGGCCCCGCGCGCCGGGCACTGCGCGACCAGTTGGTCGAGATGTGGCTGCCCATGGCCGAGCGGATCGCCGTGCGCTTCCGCGGCCGCGGGGAGACCCTGGAGGACCTCTACCAGGTCGCCGCGCTGGGGCTGGTGAAGGCCGTCGACCACTACGACCCGGCACGCGGCCGGGCCTTCGAGGCCTACGCCGTGCCGACCATCACCGGCGAGATCAAACGCCACTTCCGCGACCACATGTGGACCCTGCACGTGCCGCGCCGGGTCCAGGAGCTGCGCAACCGGGTCCGTCTCGCCCTCAAGGAACTGGGCCAGACGACGGCGGGGAGCGCCCCCACGGTCGCCGAGATCGCCGCACGGGCCCAGCTGACCGAGAGCGAGGTGCGGGCCGGGATGGAGGCCCTGGAGTGCTACTCGGCACTGTCGCTGGACGCCCAGGTGCCCGGTGGCGACGGCTACGTCCTCGGCGACACCCTGGGCGGCCCGGACCCCGCCTACGACCTGATCGTCGACCGCACGGCCGCGGAACCCTGCCTGCAGGGGCTGCCCGAGCGCGACCGGCTCATCCTCTATCTGCGGTTCTTCCGAGGGATGACGCAGAGCCGGATCGCCGAACAGCTGGGCATCTCGCAGATGCACGTGTCCCGCCTGCTCAGTGCCTGTTTCGAGCGGCTGCGCGAGGAACTGCTGGCCGAGGGCGGCTGAGGCTCACCCGGCGGACTGTGCGCCGGGGTCCCTGAGCTGGTCGACCTCTTTCTGCAGGTGGAGGATCCGGTCCGGTTCCCTCTCGCCCATTCGTCCGTCGTGTCACTCGTATGGCTCGGCGCCGCCGGGGTACTCGGCAGGCATTCCCACCGCTTCCGGTTGGAGACTGGTGGCAGACCGGTTTCCCCGGCCCCGACACCAGGACGCGAGTGCCATGAACGACGACACGCCTCCCCCCGGACCCGCGCAGAAGAAGCGCTCGGTGCTCTCCACGCACTCGGTCTTCGGCGCCCCGTGCTGGGTGAGCCTGACCAGCCGCGACCTGCAGACGACCGAGGACTTCTACAGCGCCGTGCTCGGCTGGCGCTGGCGCAGTGTCCGGCTGGGCGACCACTTCCGGATCGCGCTGGCCGACGGCGTGCCGGTGGCGGGCATCGCCGCGGTCGCCTCGATGTGGCAAATGGCGGTGGCCTGGACGCCGTACTTCGCCGTACCGGACGCGGACGAGGCGGTGTCCCGGGCCCGTGAGCGCGGCGGCACCCCCGCGGTGGGGCCGCTGTCCTTCCCGCCCGGCCGGGCAGCACTGATCGCCGACCGGGACGGCGCCGTCTTCGGCATCTGGGAGGGGGAGCTGATCTCCAACTGGGAGACCTGGCGGCAGGCCGCTCCGACCTTCATCCGCCTGCACACCCGCAACGCCTTCGACTCCGCGATGTTCTACGGCGAGGTCCTCGGATGGGCCTCCGACCGGCCCGGCTGCTGCGAGGTCGAGTACGTCGGCGGCGAGGTCGTGCTGCGCAGCCGGGGCGATGCCGTGGCCCGCATCGACTCGGGCGCGGTGGAGGCGGCGCCGGATCCGTCGGTACGGCCGCACTGGCAGATCCACTTCGCGGTCGCCGATGTCGCCGAGTGCGCGCGGGCCGCCGAGAAGCACGGCGGCAGCGTGCTGAGCGAGGACGACACCGAGGCGATCCTGCGGGATCCGGACGGGGCGCAGTTCACGGTGACCATGTCACGCGGGTTGCGCTGAGCGTTCCGGGGGCGGCGCCGCCGTTGCCGGGTGCGGGTGCGTGGGGTTGCTCGCGCAGTTCCCCGCGCCCCTTTCAGGGGCGTCAGGCTCACCGCCCCTTCAGGGGCGCGGGGAAC